>NZ_JBEXWB010000123.1:0-16422 GCF_040629645.1 Streptomyces sp. NPDC005899
GGCCCCGCCAGTCGCTGGGCCAGGACGGGCGCGGCGAGCGCGACGAAGGCGATGGGTCCGCCGACACCGACGGCCGTGCCCGCGAGGGCGACGGCCAACGCGAGGGAAGCGGCCCGCAGCCGGCGCAGGTCCACCCCGAGGGAGGCCGCCATGTCGTCGTCGAAGCGCAGCAGTTGGAGCCGGTGCCCGGCGGCCAGGGCGAGCGGCACGAGGAACAGCAGGACAAGGGCGAGTGGCGTACCGACGCCCCAGTCGCGGCCGTTGAGGCTGCCGACGGCCCAGAGGAACACGCCGCCCGCGGTGTTGTCGTTCTCCCGGGACATGATCAGGTCGCTCACCGCGCCGATGAACGTCGAGACGCCGATCCCGGCCACCAGGACGCGGTAGCCCGCGCTTCCCGCTCCGCCCGCGCACAGGACGACGACCGCCGCCGCGCCGGCGGCGCCGATCGGGCCGAGCCACCAGTCACCGACCATGCCCGTGGTGGATCCGGCCGCGGCGGCGACGACGGCGGCCGTGGCCCCGTCGTTGACGCCGACCAGGTCGGGAGTGGCGAGGCGGTTGCCGGCGAGGGTCTGGGTCAGGCAGCCGGCGATGCCGAGGGCCGCGCCGACCATCAGTCCGGCGAAGACACGGGGCAGCCGGAACTCCCGCACGATCATGACGGTGCCGGGATCACCGGTTCCCAGGAGCCCGGACAGCGTCTGCGACAGGCTCATGCCGGTCGAACTCGCCAGCACGGCGAGGGTGATGAGGACGGCGAGCAGCGGGACGAGCAGTGCGGCGGCGAACACGCTGCGGCGTGGCAGGAGCCAGGAGTACGCACCCGTGCGCAGGACGGTGCTGTCCGGGGGTGTCACGTCGGTCATGCGGGCCCTCCCGCGGTGGACAGGCGGTCGGACCGCGCGATCCGGACGAGCAGCGGGCCGCCGACGAAGGCGAGGAGCACGCTGACCGGCGTCTCCCACGGGCGGATGACGATCCGGGCGAGGATGTCGGCGAGGATCATGACGTCGGCCGCGATCACCGCGGACAGGACGAGTTGGGCGGTCATGCGCGGCCCCGTCAGCGCCCGGGCGGCGTACGGCGCGAGCAGTCCGAGGAAGGCGATGGGCCCGGCCACGGCGACGGCGCAGCCGGCGAGCAGCGAGACGGTTCCCGCGACGACGAGCCGGATGCGCCCTGGGTGGTGGCCGAGCGAGCGTGCGCCGTCGTCCCCGAGGCCGAGCGCCGAGAGGGGTCGGGCGCAGCCGAGCGCCACGAGCAGGCCGAGGGCGACGAGCGGCAGGAGCGGGAGGAGGTCGCGGACGCCCACTCCGGCGAGGGATCCGATCGTCCAGTACCGGTAGGTGTCGAACGTGGACTGCGTGCCGAGCAGCACGTAGGAGGTGCAGCCGTGGAAGGTCGCGCCGAGCGCTGATCCCGCCAGCACCAGGCGCAGCGGTGAGCCGGCGGTACGTCCGGAGCCGGCGAACAGCAGGACGACGGCGCTGGCGGCCGTGCCGCCGGCGAGCGCCCACACCAGGAGGGCGCCCGGGGAGTCGGCGCCGAAGAAGGTGAGCCCGAGGACGACGGCGAAGGCCGCGCCGGAGTTGACGCCGAGCAGGCCGGTCTCGGCCAGGGGGTTGCGGGTGGCGGCCTGCAGGAGGCACCCGGCCGCGCCGAGGCAGGTGCCGACGAGTACGGCGGCGAGCGTGCGGGGCAGGCGTACGTCCATGACGGCGAGCCGGACCTGGGCGTCGGCGCGGGCGCCGTCGTCGCCGGTGACGAAGTCCCAGGCGCGGCCGGCGGAGCTGGAACCGGTGCCGATGAGGAGCGAGAGCAGTACCAGGCCGAGGAGGAGGACGAGGAGTCCTGTGGTGGTCCACAGGAGGGTGCGCCCTTCCACGCTCACCGGCGGGCTTTCACGTTCTCGGGTCCCGGCTGTTCGCGGCGGACCCCCTTGCACGATCGACATAAGGGTAGCCTAACCTAAGCTCATCCGCCCGGTTCCGGCGGGTGCCCGGGCCTCGTCATGCCCTGACCAGGTGTCAAGCACGCGGCCCGGTGCCGCGATGCCTCGGCAGAGCAGGCCGGAACAGACGACCACACGAACACAGACGGAGATTCCAGGCCATGGCGCCCAGCTCGTTCCCCACCTCCCGCGGTCACGCACGCCCTGTCGTGGCGGCGTCCCTGCTCAGCCTCTGCGCGCTGACGCTGGGTGCCTGCGGGTCCTCCGAGCCGGAAACCGCCTCGGACGGCTCGGGCTCCTCGGGCACCACCACCCACGTCACCGACGCGACCGGCACGAAGGTGGACGTCCCCGCCGAGCCGAAGCGGGTCCTGGCGCTCAGCGAGATGGACCTGGACTCCGCACTCGTCCTCGGCGTGGAACCCGTGGGACTCACCGCGGGACGCGGCCAGAAGGGTGCTCCCGCCTACCTCGCCGAACAGGCGAAGGGCATCCCCGTGGTGGGTGCGGTCACCGGCCCCGACATCGAGAAGGTCGTCCAGGCGAAGCCCGACGTGATCCTGGCCGGCCAGATGGCCGACGAGCAGGTGCTCGCGCAACTCCGCACGATCGCCCCCACCGTCGTCACCATCGACGGCACCAAGGACTGGAAGAAGTCCCTGGAGCTCACCGGACGGACACTCGGCAAGGCCAACGAGGCGGCGAAGTTCCTCGCCGGCTACGACGCGAAGGCCGCAGCGCTCAAGGCGGACCTCGGCGCCCAGGCCGGTGCGAGCGTCTCCGTCGCCCGGTACTCGGCCAAGGGCACGGCGGTCATGCAGCAGGGCGTCTTCATCAGCGACGTCCTGAAGGACCTCGGCTTCACCCGGCCCGGTATCCAGAACGACAAGGGCGAGGGCCACTCGACGCCGCTCAGCGACGAGAACCTCCAGGAGATCGACGGCGACTGGCTCTTCATCGGCACCCTGGACGCCGGAGCGGACGCGCACCTGCTCACCGAGCTGTCGAAGAAGCCCGCCTACCAGCAGCTGGGCGCCGTGAAGGAGAAGCACGCGACAGCGGTCGACGGCTCCAAGTGGACCAGCCTCGGGGGCGGGCAGGCCGCGCTCTCCGTGCTCGACGACATCCGCAAGGCCATGGTCAAGTGAGCGCCGACCAAGAACTCGCCGGCCGGCTCGCCCTCGTCACGGGGGCCGGCCGGGGCATCGGGGAGGCCGTCGTCCACGCACTCGCCGAGCGCGGCGCCCGTGTCCTCGCCACCGACCTGGCGACCCGGCGGATCGCGGCCGCCGTCGCCGGCAGGTACGACGGCCGGGTCACCACCCGCGACCTCGACGTGACGGACGCCGGGGCCGTGGAGGCACTCGTCGAGAACACGGAGCAGACCCTCGGCCCGCTCGACATGGCCGTCAACGTCGCCGGGATACTGCGGAGTTTCTCCGTCGCGGAGTTGACGGACGAGGACTGGGCGGCCACGTTCGCCGTCAACACCGACGGCGTGTTCCACGTCTCGCGGTCCGCGTCGCGGCGGATGGCCGAGCGGGGCCGCGGCAGCATCGTCACCGTCGCGTCCAACGCCGCCGGCATACCGCGCACGAACATGGCCGCCTACGCCTCCTCCAAGGCTGCGGCGGTCATGTTCACCAAGTGCCTGGGGCTGGAGGTGGCGTCGCGCGGTGTGCGGTGCAACACCGTCTGCCCGGGTTCCACCCTGACCGACATGCAGCGCGGCATGTGGGCGGCGGGCAGCCCCGGCGACGAGGAGGCCGGAGCCCGCAGCGTCCTGGAAGGTGAGGCGGGCAGCTACCGGACGGGGATCCCGCTCGGCCGCATCGCCGATCCCTCCGACGTGGCCGACGCCGTCGCCTTCCTCGTGTCCGACCGCGCCCGCCACATCACCATGCACGACCTGTACGTCGACGGCGGCGCCACGCTGCGTGCCTAGACGCGCCGACCCGGCGCCCGTCCTGCCGCAGCCCGAGCCCGACCCCACTGGAGACGAAACCATGTCCGCCTCTCTGCGCGTCCCCACCGACTCCCCCGCGCCGCCCTCCGCCGGCACGGCGACCGCCCTGCTGGAGGCCTACCGGCCCGGCACGGACAGATTCCTCGCCACCCCCCGGCACACCCTGCTCGGCAGCGGCACCGCGGCCGAGATACCCCACGACGCCCGTCCGGTGGCCCTCCGGGTGCGAGAGGTCCTCGACGCCAGGCGCAACGCGGGCGACGCCGCCCCGGTCGTGATCGGCGCCCTGCCCTTCGACCCGGACGGCGCCCCCGCGCTCGCGGTCCCGCTGTCCCTCCGCCGGGCGCCCGCCCTGCGCGAGGACCCGCTCATCGCCCTGCGCGGGCCCGACGTGGAGCACGCCGCCGACTGGGCGATCCGCGAGGTCCCGGCCGCCGCCGAATACGGCGACGCCGTCGCGTCGGCCGTGCGGCGCATGCGGGCCGGGGAGTTCGACAAGGTGGTGCTCGCCCGCACCCTGGAGCTCACGTCCTCCCACGCCCTCGATCTCCCCGCCATGCTGAGCCGGCTGGCGCGCCGCGATCCCAGGGGGTACACCTTCGCGGTGCCCACCGGCCCCGGCCGCACGCTCATCGGCGCCAGCCCCGAACTGCTCGTGGCGCGCCGGGGCGGACGCCTCGTCGCCAATCCGCTGGCCGGATCCGCGCCCCGCAGCGGCGACCTGGCCGAGGACGTCCGGCGGGCGGCCGCACTCCTCGAATCGCCGAAGGACCTCCACGAGCACGCCGTCGTCGTCGACGCCGTGCGGGAGGCCCTCGCCCCGTTCTGCACACGCCTGGAGGTGCCCGAGCGCCCCACGCTCGTACGGACGGCCGCGATGTGGCACCTGTCGACGACCCTCACCGGCGACCTCGCCGACCCCGGGACCACCACCGCGCTGGACCTGGCCTCCGCCCTGCACCCCACACCGGCGGTGTGCGGGACCCCGACCGACGTCGCCCGGGCGGTCATCGCCGAGTCGGAACCGTTCGACCGCGGCGCGTACACCGGCATGCTCGGCTGGCAGGACGCGGACGGCGACGGTGAGTGGGTCGTCACGATCCGGTGCGCCGAGGCCGAGGGCCGCACCCTGACGCTCTTCGCCGGCGCCGGTGTGGTGGCGGCGTCCTCCCCCGCCGCGGAGACCGCGGAGACCGGGGCCAAGTTCCGTACCTTCCTCAACGCCGTGGGAGCCACGCTGTGAACGCCGACGCCCGGCCCGACGCCCCCACCTGGCCCGCCGAGTTCGCCGAGCGCTACCGGGCGGCCGGCCACTGGCGCGGCGAGACGTTCGGCTCCGTCCTCGCCGAGCGCGCCGCCGCGCACCCCGACCGCGTCGCGCTCGTCGACCCGGCGCCCGTGCGGCGCACCTGGACCTACCGTCAGCTGGAGGAGAACGCGGCCCGGCTGGCGGCCGGTTTCGCCGCCCGCGGCATCTCCCGCGGCGACCGGGTCGTCCTGCAGCTGCCCAACGTCGGCGAGTTCGTCGAGGTGGCGTTCGCCCTGTTCCGCCTCGGGGCCCTGCCCGTGTACGCGCTGCCCGCGCACCGCGAGACGGAGATCGGGTACTTCTGCTCCTTCACCGAGGCGGTCGCCTACGTGATCCCCGACGTCCACGCGGGCTTCGACCACCGCGCACTCGCGTCCAGGGTCAAGGAGCGGACGCCCACCCTGCGGCACGTGTTCGTCGTCGGCGACCCGGGCGAGCACATCCCGCTCTCGGACGTGCCGTGCGACCCGGCCGGGCCCCTCACCGGGCCACAACCGCACGACCTCGCGTTCCTGCAGCTGTCGGGCGGTACGACCGGGGTGCCCAAGCTGATCCCCCGTACGCACGACGACTACATCTACTCGCTGCGCGGCTCGAACGAGATCTGCGGGGTCGACGAGGACACCCGCTACCTCGTCGTCCTGCCGGCCGCCCACAACTTCCCGATGAGCTCCCCCGGCTGGCTGGGCGCGCTGTACGCCGGCGGCACGGCCGTCCTGTGCCCCCGGCCCGATCCGGCGACGGCCTTCCCCCTCGTCGCACGCGAACGCGTCACCATGACGGGGATGGTCCCGCCCCTCGCCCTGGTGTGGACGGAGGCCGCTCCCGCCGCCGAGGAGGACCTCTCCAGCCTGGAACTCGTCCTCGTCGGCGGTGCCAAGTACAGCGAGGCGGCGGCCCGCCGCCTGGAACCCGCGCTGGGCTGCCGTCTCATGCAGGTCTTCGGCATGGCCGAGGGACTCGTCAACTACACACGCCTGGACGACGACCACGAGACCGTCGTCACCACGCAGGGCCTCCCCATCTCCCCGGACGACGAGATCCGCGTCGTGGACGACGAGGACCGCGAGGTGGCGGAGGGCGGGTACGGACACCTGCTGACCCGTGGCCCGTACACGATCCGCGGGTACTGGCGGGCCGACGACCACAACGCCCGGGCCTTCACCCCGGACGGCTTCTACCGGACCGGCGACATCGTGCGCCGCACGCCGAGCGGCCACCTCGTGGTCGAGGGGCGGGCCAAGGACCAGATCAACCGCGGTGGTGAGAAGGTGGCGCCCGAGGAGATCGAGAACATCATCCTCTCCCACCCCTGCGTGCACGACGTGTCCGTCGTGGGCGTCGCCGACGAGTACCTGGGCGAACGCTCCCTCGCCTACGTCATCCTGCGTGAGGGCGCCGAACCGCTGAAACCCGCCGCCGTCAAGCGGCTCGTCCGCGAGCGCGGGGTCGCCGCCTACAAGGTCCCCGACCTCGTGGAGTTCGTCGACGCCTTCCCCCGGACCGGTATCGGCAAGATCAGCAAGAAGGGACTGCGGTCCGAAGCGGCCCCCCGAACCTGACGCTCCTCCCGAGACCGCCCGGACACGCGCCGGACCCGAACCCGCCGGCCCGCGCCGGCACCGGGAGTCCGCCGTGAACGGCACCGAAAGGCACCATCCCATGGCACTTCCCGCCATCGCCCCCTACGCCCTGCCGACCGAGGCCGAGCTGCCCCCGAACCGCGTCGACTGGACCGTGGACCCCGCACGCACCGTGCTGCTCGTCCACGACCTGCAGAACCACTTCCTCGGCGCCTACCCGGCCGGGCAGCAGCCCCTGACCGGGATGCTCGACAACACGGCCCGGATCATCGCGGAGTGCCGCGGAGCCGGCGTCCCGGTCGTCTACTCGGCGCAGAAGGGCGGCCAGACCCCCGGGGAACGGGGCCTCCAGCTCGACTTCTGGGGACCCGGCGCGGCCGACGACCCCGAGGCCCTGGCCGTACCGGCGGCCGTCGCCCCCGCGGGCGGGGACATCGTCCTGACCAAGTGGAAGTACAGCGCGTTCGTGCGCACCCGGCTGGAGGACGTACTGCGGGAGTCCGGGCGCGACCAGTTGGTGATCACCGGCGTGTACGCCCACATCGGCGTCCTCATGAGCGCCTGCGACGCGTGGATGCGCGACATCCGGGCGTTCGTCGTCGCCGACGCCGTGGCCGACTTCTCGCGCGCGGACCACGACATGGCGCTCCGCTACGCCGCCGGCCGCTGCGCCCGCGTGACCACCACCGACGCGCTGCTGAAGGAGATCTGAGCGTCATGGCACTCACCCTGGAACTGATCCGCGCCGACGTCGCCGACTCGCTCGGCGAGGACCCGGCCGACATACCCGTCGACGAGAACCTGCTGGACCGCGGCCTCGACTCCGTACGCATCATGGCGCTGCTCGGGCGCTGGCGCCGCGACCACGAGGTGCGCGCCGACTTCGCCGACCTGGCCGAGCAGCCCTCCGTCGAGAGCTGGGCCGCTCTGCTGGGGGCGGTCTCATGACCGCCCTGCTGACCGAGGGCGGCGGCTCACCCGGGCCCGGGGAGGCCGGCCGGGTGACGCTCCCGCTGACCGCCGCGCAGTCGGGCATGTGGTACGCCCAGTCGCTCGACCCGCTCAGTCCCGCGCAGAACACGGCCGAGTGCCTGGAGATCGACGGGCCCCTCGACGCCGGGCTGTTCGCCGAGGCCCTGCGCCGCGTGGCCGACGAGGCCGACGCCCTGCGGGTGCGCGTCGAGGACTCCCCGGCCGGGCCGCTCCAGCACCTCGCCCCGCTGGACGAACTGCCGCTGACCGTGCACGACCTGCGGGGCGTGCCGGACGCGGAACGGCAGGCCGAGCGGTGGATGCGCGCCGACCTCGCCGAACCGTGCGACCTGGCGGCGGGGCCGCCGTTTCGTCACGCGCTCTTCCGCGTCGCCGAGGAGCGCTGGCTGTGGTACCAGCGGATCCACCACCTCGTCATGGACGGCTTCGGCTACTCGCTCCTCGTCCGGCGCACCGCCGACGTGTACACCTGCCTGGTCCGGGGAGAGGACCCCGGGCGCCGGGTGTTCGGGGCGCTGGCGGACCTGGTCGCGGAGGACACCGCCTACCGCTCGTCGGACGCCTTCGCCGCCGACCGGGCGTACTGGAGCGAGGCGTTCGGCGACCGGCCGGAGGCGCCCCGCCTGGCGGGCCGGGGCGCGCTGCCCTCGCGTACCTTCCTGCGCAGCACGGCCCGGCTGGAACCGGCTGCCGCACAGGACCTGCGCGGGCTCGCCGACCGGCTCCGCGCGACCTGGCCCGATGTGCTGATCGCCGCCCAGGCGCTGTACACCGCCCGGGTGACGGGCCGCGGCGAGGTGGTGCTCGGCCTGCCGATGATGGGCCGGCTGGGCTCGGTGTCGCTGCGCGTCCCCGGCATGGTGATGAACGTGCTGCCGCTGCGGCTGACGGTCACCCCCGGCACGACCTTCGCCGAGCTGGTCCGCCAGGTCGTCCTCGGCATCCGGGAGGCCCGCCGCCACCAGCGCTACCGGTACGAGGACATCCGGCGCGACCTGCGGCTGCTCGGCGAGAACCGGGGCCTGGCCGGCCCGCTCGTCAACGTCATGCCCTTCGACTACGCCCTCGACCTCGCGGGGGCGACGGTCCGCGCGCGGAACCTGTCGGCCGGGCCGGTCGACGACCTGACGGTGAACATCTACGACCGGGGCGACGGCCACGGCCTGCGCATCGACCACGACGGCAACCCCGCCCTGTACGGCGAGGCCGAGCTCGCCGCGCACCAGGAGCGCTTCCTCGGCCTCGTGGAGCGGTTGGTGGGGACCGACCCGCACAGCCCGACCGCCGTGCACGCCGTCCTCACGGCCACCGAACACGCCCTGGTCACCGGCACCTTCGGTGACACCGGCCGCGTCCTGCCGCCCACGACACTCCTCGGCCCGATCGAGTCCCGGGCCGCGCGCGCTCCGGAGGCCACGGCCCTGGTGCACGGGGACCTCTCGCTCACCTACGGCGAGCTGAACGTGCGGGCGAACCGGCTGGCCCGGCACCTCCGGACGCTCGGCGCCCGGCCGGGCACGGTGGTCGCGGTGTCGGTGCCGCGCTCGGTGGAGCTGGTGGTGACCCTGCTGGCCGTGCTGAAGGCCGGTGCCGCCTATCTTCCGCTGGACCCGGACTACCCGGAGCAGCGGCTCTCCTTCATGCTGCGGGACGCGGCGCCGGTGTGCGCCGTGACCGACCGGGAGGGGCGGCTGCCCGGCGGCACGGGCACGCCCCTCGTCATCCTGGACGGGCTGGACGTCTCCTCGTACCTCTGGGTGAACCCGGCACGCCCCCTCACGCCGTCCCATCCGGCGTACGTCATCTACACCTCCGGCTCCACGGGCCGCCCCAAGGGTGTCGTCGTCTCGCACGCGGCGATCGACAACCGGCTGCGGTGGATGCAGGGGACGTACGGCCTGACGAGCGCGGACCGGGTGCTGCAGAAGACCCCGTCGTCGTTCGACGTGTCCGTGTGGGAGTTCTTCTGGCCACTGCGCCAGGGCGCGACGCTGGTGGTCGCCGACCCGGGGGGCCACCGGGACCCCGCCTATCTGACCCGGGTGATCCGCGAACAGAACGTCACCACCTGCCACTTCGTCCCCTCGATGCTCCAGGTGTTCCTCGCCGGGGCGGACGCGGGTGCGTGCGGAGGTCTGCGCCGGGTCTTCTGCAGCGGCGAGGCGCTGCCCCGCGAGACGGCGAACGCCTTCGGGCGCGCGCTGCCCGGTGTGGAACTGCACAACCTGTACGGGCCGACGGAGGCCGCCGTCGACGTCACGTACCACCCGTGCGAGGCGTCCGGTTCCGGGCCGGTCCCGATCGGCAGGCCCGTGTGGAACACCCGCCTCCACGTGCTCGACGCGGCTCTGCGGCCCTGCCCGCCCGGTGTTCCCGGAGAGCTGTACCTGGCGGGCCGTCAGCTCGCGGACGGCTACCTCGGCCGTCCGGAACTGAACGCAGTCCGGTTCGTCGCCGATCCCTTCGGCCGGGCCGGTGAACGCATGTACCGCACGGGGGACCTGGCCCGGTGGACGCCGGAGGGCGAGGTGGAGTACCTCGGGCGCACCGACCACCAGGTCAAGCTGCGCGGCCAGCGCATCGAACTCGGCGAGATCGAGGCGGCGCTGGCCGGGGCGGCCAGGGTGGACGGCGCCTGCGCCCTGGTGCGGGAGGACAGGCCGGGCGAACAACTGCTGGTCGGATACGTGACCGGTGACGCCGACCCCGTCGCCGTACGCGCCGCTCTGGGGCGGGAACTGCCGGAGCACATGGTGCCGGCGGCGGTGGTGGTCCTGGACGCCTTCCCGCTGAGCCCGAACGGCAAGCTGGACCGGCGGGAGCTGCCCGCCCCGGTCTTCACGGGCGCAGCGGCTTCCCGGCGGCCCTCCGGCGCGCGCGAGGAGGCCCTGGCCCGGCTGTTCGGCGAGGTCCTCGGCGTGGCACGGGTCGGCCCGGACGACGCCTTCTTCGACCTGGGCGGCACGTCGTTGCTCGCCGTGCGGCTCGTCGCGCGGATCCGCGAGGAGTTCGGTGCCGAGCTGACCATGGGCTCGCTCTTCGAGGCGGCCACCCCCGCGGCTCTCGCCGTCCGGCTCGGCGCCGCGTCCGACACCTCCGAGGACGCGCTGGACGTGGTCCTGCGGCTGCGCGGCGGGGACCGTCGTCCGCCGCTGTTCGCCATCCATCCGGCCGGCGGGATCGCCTGGTGCTACGCCGGCCTGTCGGCCGGGCTGGGCCCCGGCCGACCGCTGTACGGCATCCAGGCGCGCGGCCTGGTGCGTGACGAGCCCTTGCCCCGCACCCTGCGGGAGGAGGCGGCCGACTACGCCGGGCGCATCCGCGAGATCCAGGAGCACGGTCCGTACCGGCTGCTGGGCTGGTCGGTCGGCGGGGTACTCGCCCACACGGTGGCCGTCCTGCTCCAGGAGGCCGGCGAGGAGGTCGAACTCCTCGCGCTGCTGGACGCGTTCCCCGCCGAGCAGTGGCGGGCCCGGCCGGCTCCGGAGGAGGGGGACGCGCTCACCGCGGTGCTGCGCATGGCGGGCTTCGAGCGCACCGGCGAACAGACCCGGGCCGATGTGGTGGCGACGCTGCGCAGGGCGGGGAGTCCGCTCGCCGGGCTCAGCGACCTGACCCTGTCGAGGATCGTCGACATCGTGCCCAACCACGCCCGCCTGATGCGTGAGCACGAGCACGACGTCTTCGACGGCGACCTGCTGTTCTTCACGGCGTCGGCCCCGCGGGCCGAGGACTGGCTGACCCGTGAGGCCTGGCGGCCGCACGTGAGCGGAGACATCGTGAACCACGATGTCGACTGCACACACCCGCAGTTGCTGCGGAGCCCCTTCCTCGACGGGATCACCTCCGTACTGGCCGCCCGGCTGGAGGAGCTCGACGCCTGAGCGGTGGGCGGTGCCCGTCCGCCTCCGGCACCGGGCGGCGGCGCCCGTCCGGCCGCCGGGGGCGCACCGGGGGACCCGTCACCACGGCATCGGCGCCGCCCGCCCCCTCCGGGGCGGGTCCGCTCGGGCCCGGGTCAGCGTGGGGCGGCCGGGGACAACAGCTCCACCAGCCCGTCCGCGAGCTCGGTGCGCCAGCACAGGTAGTCGTGCCCGCCGTTGAACTCCCGGTACGAGGCGTCCTCGTAACATGCCGCCGCGAGGGTGTCCCGGAACCTGCGGGCGGCCGGGAGGGCGACCCACTCCTGCTCGCCGAAGGAGAGGCGGAAGCGAACGGGGAGCCTCGGCCCCCGGGCGATCTGCCCGGTCAGCCATTCGGCGCCCGGGCCGTCCGGCCACCAGAAGGAGCCGGACTGGGCGAGGACGTTGCCGAAGCGCCCCGGTGCGGACAGGGCGGTGTGGGCGGCGCACAGCCCGCCCAGGCTCTGCCCGGCGACGACGGTACGCGCGGGATCGTCCGTGACCGGCAGCCGGGCGGCCGCCCAGGACATCAGCTCGCCGGCGAGGAAGGCGGCGAACTCCGGACGGCAGGTCATGTCCGCCCAGCGGGTGTCCGCGTCCACGGACTCCGGGAGCAGGGCGACGAGCGGGGGGACCCGGCCGTCGGCGATGAGGTTGTCCAGCAGGTGCGCCAGGCCGAGTCGCGGCTGCCAGTGCTCCCCGTCGAGGAGGACGAGCACCGGGAGGTCCGCCGCCTGCCCGGCGGGCACCGGCGGTTCGTACAGCCACACGCGGCGACTCCCGCCGAGGCCGTGGGCCGCCACGTGGTGGACGGCGGTGCGGCCGCGCGCCACGTCCGGCCGGGGCTGCCAGTCATGGGCAGGCGGGGCCGCCGGGAGTTGGACGTAGGACACCGGGTCCCCACTCCACCGGCGCGGCAGCGTGCGGGGGTTGAGCGGGTCGGGACGGCGCTGGGTGCGCAGCCACTGCCAGTAGGCGGGGGTGCCGTCCTGCGGGCCGCCCCCCTCGTCCACGTAGAAGTCGTAGGTGCCGCGCCAGTCGTGGCGCAGCCGCAGCGTCCAGTGGAACACGTCCGTACCGGGCAGCCGCTCCATCAGGTTGCCCTCGGGGGCCCGGGGATCCCCGAGTTTGTTGGGGAGCACCTGGACGGCACGGGTGGCCGGGCCGCCGCGCCACAGGAACGTCACCGCACGGTGGTCGTCGGCCCCCTGCGGGTCCGGTGAGACGACGGGGCCGTCCACCGACGCCCAGAAAGCACCGGTCCGGTGGGGGGCGGGGAGCGGGAAGCCCGGTGCGGCGAGTCGCGTCAGGGGATGCGGGCGGGCCGTCCTCGGCGGCCTGCGCGGGGCGTCCTGTGGCGGCTTCGACGTGATCACGAGGGGACTCCGAACGACGGGACGAGCTACTTAGGGTCACCTTAGCCGCCGTCGGCCACCTCCCCGGGGGTGGGCTCCGGGACACAACCGGCAGCTTTGTAAGGGTAGGCTAACCTAAGCCAACTCCGGCGACTTCCGGCCACTTCGCAGCCGCGTGTCCGCCTCCCCTTCTCCTCTCACTCCCCTCCGTTCCACTTGCCCTCCGCTCCAGTGCCCTCCTCCACTCGTTCTCCACTCCGCCTGCCAGGAGCAGCCGCCATGAACCCCGCCAGACCCTCCCGCACGCCCGCACCGGCCGCCCTCGCCGCCCGCCCCCGGCTGGGCCGGGTCGCCGCGCTCGCCGCCGGTGCCACCCTCGGCCTCGGCGCACTCGCCGCCCCGCTGGCCGCCACCGGCTCCGCCGGACCGGACTCCACCGGATCCGTCGCACTCGTCGCTGACGCCACGACCCCGGCGGTGACGCTGGGCATGACCTCCGTGCGGGCGGGAGGCGATGTGACGTTCGAGGCGTCAGGCTTCCCCGCCGGGGCAAGACTTGCCGTCAAGTTCGACGACACGACGGTCCTCCTGCGGGACCTGCCGATCGGCGACGACGGCAGCGCGAAGGGACGGGTGACCGTACCCGCCGACGCGGCCCCCGGCGGCGAGCACTGGCTTCGCTTCCTGGCGCCGCAGACGAGCGTCCGCAGCGAGAACCTGACGGTGACCGGAGCCACGCCCACGCCCGGCCCGACGCCGGCGCCGACCGGGAAGCCGACCCCCACGCCTGCACCGACGGCCACCACTCCGGCCGCCGTACCGAAGGTGCGGCTGGCCGGATCCGAGGTCGTGGCGGGCGGGAAGGTCACCTTCTCGCTCTCCGGGTTCGCCAAGGGCCAGAGCATCACGGTCAAGCTCGACGACGACGCCGTCATCGGGCGGTGGCCGTCCGCCGTGAAGGCCGACGGCACCCTCGAGGCGACGGTCACGGTGCCCACGTCGACCTCCGCCGGGGCGCATTGGCTGCGCTTCCTGGCGCCCGCCCCCGCGACGAGCCTCAAAGCGGCCATTTCGGTGACGTCCTCCGGGGCGGGCGGCGGTGACGACAGCACGTCCGGCGGCACGTCCGGCGGATCGTCCGGTGGATCGTCCGGCGCGGGAGGCGCCTCGGGAGGGGGCACCGCCGGCAGCGGCGGCTCCGGCACGGGCGGGTCGAGCGGATCCGGCACGGGCGGCTCCGGCACGGGCGGGTCCCAGAGCGGCACCGGCGCGGCCTCGGCCGCGATCACAGCCGGTTCGCGGAGCTCGGCGGGCGGCAAGGTCTCCTTCCGGGTGACCGGGTTCCCGGCCGGGCAGCGACTCACCGTCAAGCTCGACGACGCGAAGATCATCGGACAGTGGCCGGCCGTCGGGGCGGACGGCTCGTTCGCCGGCAGCGTGACGGTGCCCGGTGACGCCACCGAGGGAGCCCACTGGCTCCGCTTCCTCGCCCCCAATCCGTCGACGAGCCTCCGGGCCGACTTCACCGTCACCTCGGGCGCCGCAGGGGGAGCCGGGGGCGCCACGGGCGGGCTCGCGGGAGGCTCCGCGGCGGCGGAGCCCATCGGCGGCTCCGCGACACCGGTCCCCGAGGCGTCCGGCGCGCCCGCCGCGGCATCGAACTCCCGCGGCGCGAAAGCGGAGGTGACGGCCAGTCAGGTCCAGGCCGGCGGGACGATCCACTTCAAGGTCTCGAAGTTCCCGGCGAGGCAGACCGTGACCGTGAAGTTCGACGACGAGGAGATCCTCGGCCAGTGGAAGGCCGACGCCTCGGGGGCGTACGAGGGCGAGGTGACCATCCCCGCCGGGACACCGGCCGGCGCCCACTGGCTGCGCTTCCTGGCACCCAACCCCTCCACCACCCTCAAGGTCGGCATCACGGTCGGCGCGGCGGCAGCGGCAGGCGGCGTCCAGGCAGCCGCCCCGGCCGTCCCGCAGATGACCGCCGCCACCGCGCCCACCGCCGCGTCCGTGGGCAGCCCCGTCCCGTACGCGACGGTCGCCTGGTCGGCGGCGGCCGCTCCTCCCACCGCGGCGGGCACCACGCTGTTCGTCGTCCGCCGCCGGACCGGCCCGACGGCACAGGACTGACCCGCGACGCCGGACTCCGCGCCCGTCCAGGCGCGTTGTCGCCCAGCTCACACATCTGATCCCGTATAACTTAGGTAAGCCTAAGCTAAGTTCTAACTACCGCGCACGACCGCTCAGCCATTCCAGGGAGTTGACCCCAGCATGACCACGTCCATCCGCAGAAGCCCTCGCACCGCCACCCGTGCCGCCGTCGCCGTCGCGATCGCCGTGGGCAGCACCACCGCGCTGACGGGCACCGCCGCCGCGCACACGAACGGTGACGCCGTCACCGTCGCGCCGCTGGTGAAGGGGCTCTACCAGTCCTCGTACTCCGAGCGGAACAACGTCCTGTGGACGACTTCCGCGGTGGGCCGCCCGCCCGTGGTCAGCTCCAGCCTCCTGAAGGTCGACGCGAAGACGCTCAAGGTGAAGCAGACCATCACGCCGCCGGTCACCGACGCCGCCACCGGCGCGCTCGAGGCCGTCTACGGTGTCGCCGTCGACGACGAGCACAACACGGTGTGGACGACGAACACCCGCAACAACACCGTGGCCGTCTACAGCCAGCGCACCGGCAAGCACCTCGCCACCCTGCCGAACGTGAACCACGCCCGCGAGATCGTCGTGGACGAACGCCACGACACCGTGTGGGCCAGCGCCTTCACGGATGGCACCCTGGTGGCCTTCGACTCACGGACCCTCAAGGAGAAGAAGCGCGTCACCGTCGCCGGCTCCGGCCCCACCGGCCTGACGGTGAACGAGAAGACCGGTACGGCGTACGCCGCCGACCTCAACGGCGACCAGGTCATCGAGGTGACCGCCCGGTCGGCCGCGCCCCGGCTGATCCCCGCCGGTGACGGCCCGATCTCCATCGCGCTCTCCCGCAACGGCCGCACCGCGTACACGGCCAACCAGACCGGCGGCGACGTGTCGGTCATCGACCTGCGGAAGGGTCGCGTCACCAAGTCCGTCCCCACAGGCGCGGGTGCCCTGTCCGTGGCCGCCGACGACCGCACGGGCAACCTCGTGGTCGTCAACCGCACCGCGGCCGACGCGACGGTCGTCGACCCGAGGAGGGGCACGGTCGTCCGGACCGTGGCCACCGGCGCGAACCCCAACCACGTGACGATCGCCGACGGCACCGCCTACGTGGTCGACAAGTCCGGCACCGGCCTCGACGGCGCCGACCAGCTCCACCGCTTCCGCGTCACCCGCTGACCCGGAGGCTCCTCCCCCGCCCCCACGCCGGAC
>NZ_JBEXWB010000124.1:0-16330 GCF_040629645.1 Streptomyces sp. NPDC005899
CCGTGCCCGTGCGGCCGGTGGGTCCTCGGGGCGCGGCACGGGCGCGCCATGGGCGGCGGTCCGTGGGCGTGGCGCGGCCGCTCCGTGGGAGTGGCGCCGGCTTCCGGGTGGTGGCAACCGGTCCCGGGCGTACGGTCGCACGAGGCATCCGGACCCGCCCCCCGGGCCTGCCCCCGGACCCACCCCCGGGCCCGGTCGGACCCCTGACGGGGCGGCTGCCGGCCCCTGTCCGTATCGACGGGTGAGAGGGCACTGCTGTGCGGCACGAATTCTGCTTCAATGGGGGCATGGCCAGCTTCCAGCACACCGCGTCGGGTCTCAGCGACCTCGAGCCGTTCTGGCCCTCCCGTCAGCATCACGACTTCGACCGGGTGTGTTGCCGCGCGTGGAACGCGCAGGCCCTCTAAAGCCGCTCACCCCGGTCTTCGGCCCGCGCGCACGACGTACGTCCTCGACGACTCCTCGCGCGAAAGAGCTGACTCCCATGGCCAACAGCCGTACCCTTCCCGCCGCTTCCGCTTCCGCCGCCGCCCCCCGTGGCGCCCTCTCCCCCAACCGCCACCGGCTCCGGGCCGTCGACCGTGACGAGGTCGTCGAGCTCCCCGATCCGGTCGGGTTCCTGCCGCCGGGCGCCACCTGGCTGCCCGCACCGCAGCACACCCTGCCCGCGCTGCCGGGCCGTCCGCCGATGGTCGGCTACCTCGTGCTCGTCCCGGCGGACCAGCAGCCGGCCCTCGCCGGTGCCGTCGCCTCCTCCCCGCACCGGCAGTCGGTACCGGAACAGGCCGCGGCCCTCTCGGCGGACGGCCCCGTGCGGATCGACTCCACCCGTCGCACCGCCGCCGTCGACGGTGTCACCCTCGACCTCACGTACCTCGAATTCGAGCTGCTCGCCCACCTGGTGGCGCACCCGCACCGGGTCCACACGCGTGACCAGCTGGTGACGACGGTCTGGGGTTACGGGCACGTGGGCGACGGGCGCACCGTCGATGTCCATGTGGCCCGGCTGCGCCGCAAGCTGGGCGCCGAGCACCGCCGGTCGATCCAGACGGTGCGGCGCGTGGGCTACAAGTACACGCCCTGACCGCCCACGGGCAGGAGGCCCCGGCCCGCACGGGCCTCCTGCCACCGCGCCGGACGCGGAGTCAGTCGCGCGTCGCCGCCCCACCGGGCCCGGCGGGCTGCCCGTGCTCCGGACCCGGTGGCCGGCAGCCGGGGAGAGCAGGCGCGGCACCCGCCAGTTCCTCTCGCCCAGGAGCGTCATGACCGGGGCCGGCGCGGCACCATGCGGACGAACCCGGCGGCGGGAAGCACCGCGACGGCGAGGCCGACGCCCACCCGCTGCAAGTCCTGCACGGACAGGGTGCCGAAGACGGAGAAGACCGCCACCATGACGGCCGCTGCCCCGGTCACGGCGCCCCGCCGTGCGCCGGATGCGCAGCTCGACGGCCGCCCGGGTGTCCCGTCCCGTCGGGGGCCCCGGGCAGCCGGCGTTCGTTCAGCTCGGCCACATCCTCCTCACCGCCCGGGCAGCGGGACCTCTGATGCGGCGACGTCTCGCGACCGGTGCACGCTCACGTGGTCGAACCGCCCGAGGGCCGTGTGGAGGACCTCGGGCGCGTCGATGTCGTCGACTCGGATGACGACGAGGGCCGGGGCGGGTCCACCGGAGAAGCTCTCGGAGATGTGCCGGTAGGCGACGGACGGCCGTGAGCCGGATTCGAACTGCTGCTCCTGGCCGAGCTGTTCGGTCCTCATGCCGGGCGCGGGGGCGGCCGGGGCGAACAGGACGGCGACGGAGGCGACGGCGAAGCGCCTCGGTGCGGCCGGGACCGGCCGCAGCACCCTGCCCGCGAGGCCGCCGCTTCGCCGCGTGCCGCAGCGACGCCGGTTCAGGAGCGGCACGCGCCCCGCCTCGATCCGGTCACCGAGCCAGGACAGCGGGGCGGCGAGTGGGAACGGACCGGACGCGGCCGTGCGGGCGGTCAGCACGAGGCCGACGGGCAGCAGCGCGGCGGATGCGCGCCGATAAGCCGCGCCTCGTGCGGTGTCGCCTCCTGGGGATGAGCGTCGCCGGCAGGACGCCGCCGAATGCGGGAACGGGCGGGTGCCGGCCCGGCTGCCGGAACCCCCGCTCCCGGCGGCTCAGGGCGAGGGCTCCGGGGTGGTGCCAGGTACACCCCACCCGGGTGGTGGGACGGCTGACGGACGCACGGCCGCACGAGCGACACTGATCACCGGACGGGACCCGACGGTCCCGGCGAGGGGAGAGAACACGATGACCGCGACACACGCCATACGGAAGCGGCTGGAGGGCTCGCTCCGGGATGCCGGGCGGGCCTTCGTCCTGTCGTTCGCCAGCATCGCGGGATCGACGGTCCTGTTCATCCTGGCGATGCTCTCCATCACCACGGTCGTCCTGGGCGTGGGCATCGTGACCACCCCGCACGTCCTGGCGGCGGTGCGGGCGCACGCGAACCGGCGCCGGCTGCTCGCGGCCACCTGGGCGGACGTCCGGATCCCGGCGGCCTACCGGCCCTTCCCCCGCGACCTGCGCACCGGGATCACCGGGCAGGTCGAGCGCACCACCCTGCTGCTGAAGGACCCGGCGACGTGGCGGGACCTGCGGTGGCTGTTCGTCGACATGAGCGCCGGCTACGTGCTCCTGGTCCTGGCGTTCGCGCTGGTGGTCTACCCGGTGGAGGGGTTCCTCCTGGCGGCCGGGTTGTGGAGGGTCTTCGACGAGACGTACTGGTACGGCTTCGTCCCGGTCAGCGACCAGGCGACCGCCCTGGCCGCGGCGGCCCTCGGCGCCGTGCTTTTGGCCGCCGGGGTGTGGGCGCCCCGGCCGTTGCTGCGGCTGCACTTCGTGCTCGCCCGCTCGGTGCTCGCACCCACCCACGAGCAGGAGATGGCGTCGCGCATCGACCGGCTCACCGAGACCCGGCACGAGGCCGTGGACACCGCGGCGTCGGAACTGCGGCGCATCGAACGGGATCTGCACGACGGGGCGCAGGCCCGCCTGGTCGCCATGGGCATGAACCTGGGCACCATCGAGGCACTGATCGAGAAAGACCCCGCGCAGGCGAAGCGGCTGCTGGCGACGGCCCGCGCGTCCTCCGCCGAGGCCCTCACCGAGCTGCGCGACCTCGTGCGGGGCATCCACCCGCCCGTCCTCGCCGAGCGGGGGCTCGGGGACGCGGTGCGTGCCCTGGCACTGCGGATGCCGCTCGCCACGGAGGTGACGGTCGAGCTCGCGGGCCGGGCCGAGGCGCCCGTCGAGTCCGCCGCCTACTTCGCCGTCAGCGAGACCCTGACGAACACGGTGAAGCACGCGGACGCCGACCGCATATGGGTGGACGTGCACCACGCCGAGGGCATGCTGCGGATCTCGGTCACGGACAACGGCAGGGGCGGTGCGGCCGTCGGAGCCGGCTCGGGGCTGAGCGGAATCGAACGCCGGCTGGGTACATTCGACGGCGTCCTGGCCGTCAGCAGTCCCGCGGGCGGTCCCACCATGGTGACCATGGAGATCCCTTGCGTGTTGTCCTAGCCGAAGATCTCTTCCTGCTGCGCGACGGCCTGGTGCGCATGCTCGAAGCGTACGACTTCGAGATCGCGGCGGCAGTGGAGACCGGGCCCGAACTGTCCAGGGCGCTCGCCGAACTGGAGCCGGACGTCGCCGTCGTCGACGTGCGGCTCCCGCCGTCCCACACCGACGAGGGCCTCCAGTGCGCGCTGGCCGCGCGGCGTGCGCGGCCGGGGCTCCCGGTGCTCGTGCTGTCCCAGCACGTGGAGCAGTTGTACGCGCGCGAGCTGCTGGCCGACGGCGACGGCGGCATCGGCTACCTCCTGAAGGACCGGGTGTTCGACGCCGACCAGTTCATCGACGCGGTGCGCCGGGTGGCGGCGGGGGGCACGGCGATGGATCCGCAGGTGATCTCCCAGTTGCTGTCCCGGCGGTCCCAGGACAGGCCGATGGCCGGTCTCACCCCCCGCGAGCGCGAGGTCATGGAGCTGATGGCACAGGGCCGTTCGAACGGGGCGATCGCGTCGCAGATGGTCATCACGGAGCGGGCGGTGGCCAAGCACACCTCGAACATCTTCGGGAAGCTCGGGCTGCCGCCGTCGGACGACGACAACCGCCGCGTCCTCGCGGTACTCGCCTACCTCGACCAGGGCTGAGCCGCGGTGCGGGCCCGGCCCGGTGCTCCGTCCGGGGCCGGGCAGCCGGTCGGCACGGCTCCCGGTGGACGCTCACGCGGCCGGCTCCGTGCGCGAGCGGGGCTGTGACCGTTTCAGGCGTTCGAGCCGATATGCCCATGGAGGATCCCACGAACTGCGCACGGTGCTGAACGGACCCGCCGCCGGGCCCGTATGGGACGTCACGCTTCTGACTCGAAGCAGAGGAGTTCCATGGGACGCACATCGCGCAAGAAACGTTCGACACCGGCCAACCGGGCGATCGCCGCCTCGGCCGCATTGCTTCTGGGCGGAGGTGGGCTGGTCGCGGTCAACGTCTACGCAAGTGCGGGGGAAGGCGCGTCCGGTGCACCTCCGGACCGGTCCTGGAACGCGGTCCGCCAGATGTCCACCATCGACTGCCCCGACGCCAACATCGCCCTTCCCGACGTGCCCGGTCGGGCACGCCCGGAGGTCGACCGCGAACTGGCGGCCATGGACACGCAGATCACCGACGCCTACCGGCAGTTCGCGGACCGGAAGGAACAGATCGCCCGGGACCCGCGTCTGGCGGACAACGCGGTGCTCGGCCCGCTGAAGAGCAGGCGTGCGGCCAGCCTCGACCGGATCGGTACCGCGATCGAGCGCGCCGCTCAGGCCCGCCCGCAGAACCTGGACGGGCTCGCGCAGTGCGGTCTTCGCGCCGACGACCAGGGCGGCGGGGACGGTGGCGGCGGCCAGGAGGGGGACCAGGGGGCCGACCAGGGCCAGGACGGTGGCGGCCAGGGCCAGGACGCGGGCCAGAACGGTGACGGCCAGGATCAGGGCGGCGGCGACCAGGACGGCGGCCAAGGTCAGGACGGCGGTGACCAGAGCGGCGGTGACCAGGACGGCGGCCAGGGACAGCAAGGCAATGGTCCCGAGGCGTCCGACTTCGTCGACATCGAGTCCGTGCAGCCCAACGTGGACCGCCCGCGCAATCGCCGTGGTGCCTCGCGCGGCACGTTCACGACGGACTGCGGCCGCAACGAGAACGGCAAATTCAATCCGGACAACGTCATCGCCGCTCCCGGAGTGAGCAACGGCGCCCACCACATGCACGACTACGTCGGCAACCAGGCGACGGACGCGTTCTCCGGAGACGACGATCTGGCCGGCGGAGAGACGACCTGCCGGAATCAGGGTGACCGGTCGACCTACTACTGGCCGGTGCTCCGTCTCCAGAACGGTCAGGACGAGAACGACGTGGACGCCGACGGCGGCGGGAAGGACCGGAACACCGGGGAGATCCAGACGCCGTCGCAGGTCACGCTGCAATTCGTCGGCTCCCCCGCGGGGAAGGTCACGGCGATGCCGCGCTTCCTGCGGATCATCACCGGCGACGCCAAGTCGTTCACCAACGGCGACGCCAACGCCAACGCCTCCTGGAGCTGCACGGGCTTCGAGGACCGGCAGCTGAAGGACAAGTACCCGATCTGCCCCGAGGGCAGCCAGGTCGTGCGCTCGTTCGCCTTCCAGAGCTGCTGGGACGGCCGCAACACCGACAGCGCCAACCACCGCACGCATGTGGCGTTCGCCCAGGACGACGGGCGGTGCCCCAGCGGTTTCAAGGCCATCCCGCAGCTGGTCCAGCGCATCGTGTACGACGTGCCGCCGGGCCCCGGCTTCGCCGTCGACTCCTTCCCGGAGCAGCTGCACAAGCCCGTCACCGATCACGGTGACTTCATCAACGTCTTCGACGACCGCTTGATGAAGAAGGTGGTGAGCTGCGTCAACGGCGGGCGCAAGTGCCGCTGACGCGGACCCGACCCCCGCTTCTCCCCCCACGCACAGCGGCACCTCCCCCTGTTCCTGCGCGGTCAGCTCCCGTGGTGACCGGAGTGCCCGCCCTCGCTCCCCCCACCACCACTGTCCCCCGAGTGGTGCGGCGAGGCGGTCTCCACCGTCCCCCCGAGCCGGCCGCGCAGCGCCGCGACCACCTGAGCGTCACCGACCGCGACCCACTTCCGGCCGACCAGGTACGAGCCGCCGTAGTCGTTCGCCTCGTTGATCCATTCCCGCTGCCCGCGGTCGGTGGCGAAGGTGGCGAGCACGTAACGCCCGTCCCCGGTGACGCAGTTCGCCCGGCGGACCTCCTCGGCGTCGGTCTGCAGATCGGGCTCGCACCGGGCCTTCGCCGCCAGTTGTTCCAGGGTCCCGCTCGCGGCCGGCGGTACGGCGGGCCTGTCGTCGCCGCCCGCTCCCCCGCCGCAGGCGGTGAGCAGGGCCAGCCCCGCCAGTACGGCTCCGGCGGCCCGCAGGCCCTGCCCTCGTCGCCACTGCGACTGCTTCACCATCGGCCCATCGTGCCCCGGTGGCCCCTTGCGGCGCGGTGGAATCACGCATTGCGGCCCGGAGTTCAGCAGAGTGCGACGGCCAGGCTCACCACGTACGCCTCCTCCACCATTCCGTCCGGGAAGAGGGCCGCGAGCCGCTCACGCTCCGGGCCGAGGAAGGCGCCGGCCGCCTCCTCCCCGATGACGAGGAAGGCGGAGTGGCTGCCCAGGTTGGCCAGGTGGGTGTCGAGCGGCACCCGCCTGCTCCACGCCACGCGCCGCGTCGAGAAGCCGAGTCCGGCGGGCAGTGCGCGGGCGAGGTCCTGCGGGCCGGGCGCCCCCTCGTCCTCGGCCGCGAAGAAGCGGCGCAACCGGGCGTCCTGCCCGGCGATCCACGGCACCGCGGGGTCGGAGTCGTTCCACCAGAGCGCCAGCGCGCCACCCGGCCGCAGCACCCGCCGGGCCTCCGGCACGGACAGCCGGGGGTCGGTCCAGTGCCAGGCCTGGGCGTACGTCACGAGGTCCATGGAGCCGGTCCGCAGGGGGAGGTGGTTGCCGTCACCCCGGACGAGCGGCACGCCGGGGAGGGCGCGGCGGAACTCGGCGGCCATGCCGTCGCCCGGCTCGACGGCCGTCACCCGGGCGCCTCGTGCGTGCAGGCCGGCCGTGCCGAGGCCGGTGCCCGCCCCGACGTCCGCGACGCGGGCCCCCGCCAGGCGGAGCCCGGCCAGCTCCTCGACGGCGTCCAGGAGCGACGGCGGGTAGGAGGGGCGGTGGGCCGCGTAGGTCGCCGCGGCGGCGTCGAAGGAGCGGGCGCGCGAAGTGGTCGTCATACCGCCATCATCGGGGGGCCGGCGGAAGGGGACCCGGGAAACCGCACACCGGCCGCCCGGGAAACCCCGCGCTCCGGGGCACTCCGGGGTGACCATCGCACCATTCGCTCGTTCTGCTGAACGTGCCTCCAGTGCGAGCAGTACCGCCGTCAGCCGGACGCCCCTCCGCGGAAGGGGGCGGCGCGGAGTGCGCCGAGGCCGTCCCCACGGAGTGCTACGCACGGCTCGTCCGGATCGGATACCTCGTCCTCCCGCCCTCGCTGGGCCGCAACCGCCGGGTGCTGACCGCCCACTGGCTGGTCCAGCGCGCGCTGCCCACGGCCCGTCACACGGGCGGGGACACGGCCTCCCCGCCCGCCCCGGCGACCCCCGGCACAGCGCCGGACTCCCCGGCGGACGCGGGGCGGACGTACTCCTGCGTGCGGCTGCGCGTGGTGCGTGCCGCACTGGAGGCGGGTCTTCCGCTGCGCCGGCTGGCCCTGCCCCGCCGGGCGCAGCTGCCGCCCCTGCTGCCCCAGGTGTGGGGGCTGCGCCTGTACCCGCACTCCTGCGGGGCGGGTGAGGTGGCTCTGGAGCAGGCGCTGGCCGAGGTCTCCGGCCCGTGCCGGGCCGCCCACGTCCTGAGGGGGCTCGAAGGGCTCGACGACCCGGAGGTGTGCCGGGTCCTCCGCGCGGCGGGGGTGGCCGACCCGGAGGCGGCCCTGCGGGAGGCGGACGGGCTTCCGGCCTCCCCCGCGCTCCTGGCCTCGCCCGAGTTCGACGCGTGCTCGCTCCAGGCGCGGCCCACCGATCCGGCCGGCCGCCGGCGGATCGGGCGGACCCTCGCCGCCGGGGCCGCCGCCCTGCTGGTCTGCGGGATGCTGATCCTGATGCCGGGCGACGGCCTGGGCGGCCCGCGCGCCGCGTCCGCGCCCCTCTACTCCCGGCACCCGGCAGCCGAGCGGGCCCTCGAACCGTCGGCGCTGCGCCGGGTGCCGGCCGGCTTCTGGCGGAACGCGTCGCGTACCGACTTCACCGTCTGGCCCGCGCGCGGTGACCGGACCGGGGACGTCCGGCTGCTGGGCCGCGCCCTCGCCGCGTGGGCGCGGCCCGGTCCGGGGGTGGTCTCCACCGCCACGCCCGGGACGCCCGCAGGGCCGCCGATGGGCCCCCCGCAGCTGCTGTACGCGGGCGAGGTCGGTACGGCGGCGGTGGCGCTGTTCCACGACGGGCTGCGCGTCGTGCGCTACGCCGAGCCGCGCAACGCCGATCCGGCGGGGCGCGTCGCTCTCGACTTCGCCCGGGTGGACGGCGCGGACGCGGTGGCCGCGAGCGCGCTGGTCGTGCAGCGCCGGGGCGGCCGGGTCCGCTATCTCACCGCGCCCTGGGTAGGGGGGGCTGCCGTGCGGGATCTGCTCGCACCGCTCGGCGCGGCACGGCCGCTGCACCGCGATCCGCACGGGGTGACCGACGCGCTGACGGCGCCGGCGGGCCGGGCCGGGTGCCGCTCCTGGCAGGTCCTGGAGGTGCGGGACGGCGCGAGGGCCCGGCTGCTGACGGATCTCGGCGAGCTCACGCCCGTACGTCTCACGGCCGGTGTGCCGTCGGCTCCGCACGATGTGGCGGGCCGGGCGGATCGGGAGAGCTGGGCGCGCACGGCCTGCCTCCTGGCGGGGATGCGTGCGAACGGTGTCCGCTCGGTGAACTCCTGGGCGTACGCGCGGCAGCGGCTTCCCGGGGACGAGGGGTCCGCACTGTGGCTGTGCACCCGGGCCGAGACGTGGCGGGGCACCGGCAGCAGGGTCCTGGCGCAGTTCCAGGCACCGCCCGGGACTTCGGGGGGAGTCGGCGCCCCCGGGGTGGTCGCGGCCCGCGCCCAGGACTCGCCCGACTGCGGGGCACGCCGGCCCCGGGTGCTGGCGGGCGTGCTGTGGAGGTCGGAAGGGGAGCGGTGGTACGTACTCGCCGCGGGCTCCCCGCAGTTCACCTCCCTCTCGGCGACGGGCGGGGTCCGGGGGGGGGCGGACGGGCGCCTGCTGGCGGTGCGCGCCCGGGCGGGTGACCGCGCCCGGCTGGACGGGCTGCTGGCGGACGGCAGCCGGGTGCGGGCCCTGCGCTGACGGGCCGGAGACGACGGCCGAGGGCGACCGGGCGGAGGCGACGGGCGGGGCGCGGGAGCGCCGGTGTGCGGGCGGTCGGCGGGAGGCCGCAGCACCGGTGCCCGGCCGGGGCGGCGGCCTCCGGCTGCCCGGCCGGGGGCGCCCCATGGGCCGCGGCCCCGCGGTGGGCCTGGCCCCGGGGGCGTGCGTACCCGCCCGTTAGGCTGTCGCCATGACGACCGGTGTGCGGCGCAGGATGGGCGTCGACGAGCGCAGGCAGCAGTTACTCGGTGTCGCGCTGGAGCTGTTCAGCCGCCGCTCGCCCGACGACGTGTCGATCGACGAGATCGCGGCGGCGGCCGGTATCTCGCGCCCGCTCGTCTACCACTACTTCCCGGGCAAGCAGAGCCTGTACGAGGCGGCTCTGGCGCGGGCCGCCGACGAGCTGGCCGGCCGTTTCCTGGAACCGCACGAAGGCCCGCTGGGAGCCCGGTTGCTGCGGGTGATGGGCCGGTTCTTCGACTTCGTGGAGGAGCACGGCCCCGGCTTCGCCGCGCTGTTGCGGGGTGGTCCGGCGGGCGGCTCGTCCACGGCCAACCACCTCGTCGACGGGGTGCGGCAGGCCGCGTACGAGCAGATCGTCGCGCACCTCGGCGTCGGGTCGCCGTCCGCGCGGCTGGAGTTGGTGGTGCGGTCCTGGGTGTCGCTGGCGGAGTCGACGGCCCAGCTCTGGCTGGACGGGAAGCGGATCCCGCGGGCCGAGCTGGAGATGCAGCTGGTCCACGACTTCGCGGCGCTGGCCGCCGTCAGCGCCGCGTACGACCAGGAGGTGGCCGGGGTCATGCTGCGGGTCTTCGCCCAGGAGCCCGCGGACGGCCCGCTGGGAGAGCTGCTGGCGCGTCTCTCCGTGCTGACGCCCGCCACCCCGGCCGTCCTCCCTCTCCAGCGGCCCGCTCAGCGCTTGCGGTAGGACGCGTCCAGGTCCCTGACCTCGGCCGAGGTGTGGAAGGTCAGCCCGTCCACGCGCTTCAGGTGCGCGGCGAGCAGGTCAAGGACGGCCTCGGTCAGCTGCGCCTTGGTCTCGGGGGTACGGCCCGGCAGCATCGCGATCGACACGTTCACCACGGCGTCCCCCGCCGGTGCGTCACCGACGACGCAGTCCGCGGCCGGGACGAAGCGGGTCTTGCACGCCGAGAGCTTGGTGGACACGGTCTCGGCGACCAGCGGGTGCAGGGCGAGGGCGAAGCCGCGGCGGTCGAAGCTGTCGTCGAGTCCGGCGGGGTAGTCGACGGTGATCTGCGGCATCAAGCGCTCCTGATGGAGAGGACGGGTACGCGTACGTGTACGGCGTGCATGGACGTGTACGCCGTCAGCTTCGCGTGATCGCGCCGCCCGCGCAAGGGAGACCGGCCGCGACCCGGACCGGCCGGCCCCCTCCCGGCGCCGGGGAGGCGCCGAGCCGGGGACCGGCCGGTATGACGGGCTCGTCAGCGCGGGGAGAACACGGCGACCGTGCGTCCCGGCACGGTGAAGCCGCCCGAGGCCCCCTCGTAGGAGGACCTCCTGACGGTGGCGTCCGTGCCCGCCGCCTGGACGGGGTGCAGGGCGTAGGTCCTCCCGGCCAGTTCCGGGACGCGCTGGGTCTGCGTGCCGGGGGTGGCGTTCATGACGACGACCAGCTCCCCCAGGCGCATGGTGATCACACCCGGTGTCTCCCGGGCGCCGGAGAGCGGGAAGGACAGCGACTGCTGGACCTGCTCGGCGGTGGCGAGGGAGAACTCCTCCTCCGTGGTGCGGATGGTGAGCAGGTCCCGGTACGCGGCGGACGCGCCCGTGATCTCGGCGCACCCGGGGATGAGGGTGGCGGCGGTCAGCAGGGGCTTGCCGTAGGACCACTTGTCCTTGTTGTCGGCGGCGGGCGGCAGTCCCCGTCCGAAGCCGTTGCCCTTGCGGCAGTCCCAGTGCAGGGCGTTGTACCAGTCGCCGCTGTCGAACGAGTTGCGGTCCAGCGACTTGGAGCGCAGCAGGTCGGAGCCCGCCTGGGAGAGCGAGGGCCCCTGCGAGAGGGCCGCGGTGGCCATCGCGAGCACCTGCATGCGGGCCCGGTCGGCGGGGGTGGTGCCGGTGGGCAGCTTGAAGGCGAGTGCGTCGTAGAGGGATTCGTTGTCGTGGGCGTCCGCGTAGGCGAGGGCGTCACCGGGGGCCGCCGCGTATCCGGCGGGGGCACCGTTGTAGTCGACGGCCGAGCCCTTGACCGTGCGGCCCCGGGTGTCGGTGAAGGTGTAGTCGGCGAGGTTGCCGGTGAGTCCGACCTTGATCAGGTCCTGGTAGTGGAGCAGCCGGGCCTTCTGTTCGGCCTCGGTGCCGTTGGCGGGCGAGGTGTTGGGGTCGGTGTAGAGGCCCGAGGCGAAGCCCTGGACGCGGGGGTCCTCGTCGAAGGGCCCGCCTCCGCGCACGGCGTCGCGGGCCCGGTCGGAGAAGGTGGCGATGCCGGTGCCGGCCATGTTCTTCTGGGTGGCCTGGACGAAGCGGGCGTCGTCGGCGATCTCACCGAAGTTCCAGCCCTCGCCGTACAGGATGATCTTCTTCCCGTCGACGCCGTCCTTCGCGACGGTCAGCGCGTCGAGCGCCTCGCGGACGGCGAGGATGTTCGCCTTGGGGTGGTGGCCCATGAGGTCGAAGCGGAAGCCGTCGACCTTGTACTGCTTGGCCCAGGTGACGACGGAGTCGACGACGAGCTTGCCCATCATCGTGTTCTCCGGCGCCGTGTTGGCGCAGCAGGTGGAGGTGGCGACGGTGCCGTCCTCCAGGAGGCGCTGGTAGTAGCCGGGCACGATCCGGTCGAGGACGGACTTCCCGTCCTGGCCGGAGGCGACGGTGTGGTTGTAGACGACGTCCATGACGGTCCGCAGCCCGGCGCCGTTGATCCCCTGCACCATCCGCCGGAACTCGACCGTGCGCTTCGTGCCGTTCGGGTCGGAGGCGTACGAGCCCTCGGGCACGGTGTAGTGCAGCGGGTCGTAGCCCCAGTTGAACGCGTCCTTCGCGGCGGCCCGGGTGACGCAGGCCTGCTGCTCCTCGGAGTCGGGGGCGTAGACGGACAGGTCGCAGGCGGGCTTCTGCTGGTCGGACCTCTTCTCGGGGATCGTCCCGATGTCGAAGGCGGGCAGCAGGTGCACGTATCCGGTGCCGGAGCCGGCGAGTTCCCTGAGGTGCTTCATGCCGTCGGAGCGGGTGTCGGTGAAGGCGAGGTACTCACCGGGGTGCGCGGAGGTGCTGTCCGCGACGGAGAAGTCGCGGATGTGCAGCTCCTGGATCTGCGCGTCGCGCAGGGGGACGGCCGCCGGCTTCCGGAGGCCGGACCAGCCCCGCGGTGCCAGCTTCGGGTCGGCCAGGTCGGTGACGAGGCTCCGGGCGGAGTCGGTGGTCAGGGCGGTGGAGTAGGGGTCGGTGACCTTGTTGGTGACCAGCTTCCGGACGCTGGGTGCCCAGACCTGGACGGCGTACCGGTAGGGCTTGCCGGCCCAGGACTTCTTCCCGGTGACCGACCAGACGCCGGTGCGGTCGTCGCGCCGCATCGCGACGGTCTTCCCGTCGAGTTCGAGCGAGACGGTGCGGGCGGTGGGTGCCCAGACGGAGAGTGCCGGAACGCCCTTGCGGAAGACCGGCCCGAGCGCGGCGCCGCTCGCGGCCTTCCCGTAGAGGTCGTCCAGCACACCGGCGGTCTGCACACCGGTCGCGGAGAGCAGGGCGCCGTTGGCGGCGCGCTGGGTGGCGATGAGCTGGCCGCGCAGGGACGCGCGGACCCTGTCCCGGTCCCGGGTGTCGACGGTGAAGGCCGGGTAGTCCTTCAGGTGCGGGTACGCGGCCTTCTGGGCGGCGGTGAGTTCGGTCGCACCGAGGCGGAGCCACTGCCCCTCGTCGGAGAGCGCGCCGTCGACGACGGAGATGCCGCCGTCCTTCGCGTACACGAGCTGCTGGCTGGTGGCCTCGGTGGCCTTGACCTTCCACACGACGGTGTCGGCGTCGATCCACTGGGCCTCGGCCTTGGTGAGGTCGGGGGTGGGTACGCCGCCCGCCTGCGGCAGCAGGTAGCCGGGCTTCCCGCCGAGCATCCAGACCTCGTGCCCGTAGGTCGCGATGTCCAGGGACTGGTCGCTGGGCAGGTCCTTCTCGTCGCCCTTGTGGAGGATGTAGCTGAGCGAGGTGGCGCCTTCCGTGAGCGGGACCTCGTAGGTGGCGCCGTAGGCGTCGGTGCGCACGGGCCGCAGCGGCTTCGCCCAGTCGGTGGGCGCGGCCGCTCCGGTCCAGGTGTGCAGGCCCCAGCCGTCGTAGTCGCCGTCGGCCCGGTGGTAGTGCAGGACGGCCTTGGAGGTGTCCTGCGGCGGGGCGGCGGGCGCCTCGGTGGCCTGCCCGTCCTTGCCCTGCTCGATCCAGACCTGGCCGGTCGTGGCGAGGTCGATGGTGCGCTGCGGGCCGTCGGCGGTGCCGGCCTTCTCGACCGTGTAGGGCACCGAGGTGGCGCCCTGCTCCAGGTCGATCCAGGCGAAGGCGCCGTAGGCGTCGCGGCCGATGAAGTCGGCGGCGGCGCCGCCGGACTTCAGCTGCCAGCCGTCGTAGTCGCCGTCCGCGCGCTTGTAGTGGACGAGGGCGTGGTCGCGCTCGACGGCGACGGGCTTCGGGGCGCGCGGCGCCCGGCCCGCGGTGGAGGAGGCGAGGGCGCTGGAGGTGCGTCCCGCCCGGTCGACGACGACGGCCTTGTAGCGCAGGGCGGTCCCGGCCTCGACCGTCTCGCCGAGGTGCTGGGTGACCTTGTAGGGGGCGTGGTCGGCGGAGCCGAGGGTGTGCCACTTCCCGTTGCCGGTCTGCGCGGCGAAGACGACGCGGTTCAGGTCCCCGCCGTCCACGTCGGCGCTGATCTCGACGGTGCCGGTGGCTCCGGTGGCCGGGGCCTTCAGCGTGACGGAGGGCTTGGTGGCGGGGGCGCCGAGCGGCTTGTCGGCGCGGAGCACGACGCTGGACAGCGCGGGCACCGTGATCTCGACCGTCCTGTCCGCGCCGCTGCGGGCGGCTCCGCCAGCGCCGTACAGGGTGCGGAAGGTCATCGCGGCGGAAGCGGTGGGGACCTTGACGGTCTTCGCCTCGGTCGCGTTGTTGGAGGCGACGACGTACTCGTAGGGGCGTTCGGCGTCCGTCCGTGAGAAGGCGTGGACGGAGTCCTTCGCGTAGCGCTCGGTCTGCACGCCGTCGCGCAGCGCGGGGTGTTGGGCGGTCAGCTTCGACAGGGCGGCGATGGAGCGGTAGAGGGGGTGCTCCGTGTCGTACGCGTCGGTGGCGTGCGTGCGGTCGGTGCCGATCCGGTCGTCGTCGAGGTAGTCGGCCGCGCGGGAGGCGAAGAGCGGCTGGCGGGCGTCCTTGTCGCCGCCGGCGCCGGTGTAGCCCTGCTCGTCGCCGTAGTAGACCACCGGGTTGCCGCGGCCGAGGAACATCAGCTCGTTCGCGAGGCGGGCCCGGTTCAGGAGCTCGGTGTCGCCGGCCTTCGGGTTGTCCTGCTTCAGGAAGGTGCCGATCCGGCCCATGTCGTGGTTGCCGAGGAAGGTCACCTGCTCGTAGGCGTTGGCCTTGTCGGTGGTGTATCGGTAGTCGTCGCCGTAGACGGCGGCGAGCCCGGCGGCCGGGGCGCCCTGGGAGGCGTACTGGCGGGCGGCTTCCTGGAAGGGGAAGTCGAGCGTCGCGTCGAGCCGGCCCCGGGTGACGTAGGGCGAGGTGATCGCCGTGTCGGCGGAGTAGACCTCGCCGAACATGAAGAAGTCGTCCCGGCCGTGCTTCGCCGCGTAGCCGTCGAGCGCGGTCGCCCACCGGGTCCAGAAGTCGAGGTCGACGTGTTTGACGGTGTCGATGCGGAAGCCGTCGATGTCGAAGTCGTGGACCCACTTCTCGTAGATCTTCTCCATGCCGGAGACGACCTCGGGGCGCTCGGTCCACAGGTCGTCGAGGCCGGAGAAGTCGCCGTACCCGGTGGACTCGCCGGCGTAGGTCGAGTCTCCCCTGTTGTGGTACATCGTGGTGTCGTTGAGCCAGGACGGGACCTTCTTCCCCGTGGTGCGGGGGGTGTACGGGAAGGAGTCCGCGTCCACCTCGGCCATGCCGTCGGCGTCGTCGAACGGGCGGCCGTCCTCGTCGAGGTAGGGGAAGGCGCCCTTGGGCTTGTAGCCGTACTTCTTCTCGGCGTAGTCGACGGTGTCGGCGGTGTGGTTGGTGATGACGTCGAAGAAGACCTTCATGCCCTTGCCGTGGGCCTTGTCGATCAGCCTGGACAGGTCGGCGTCGGTGCCGAAGTGCGGGTCGACCTGGGTGAAGTCGGTGATCCAGTAACCGTGGTACCCGGCCGAGGCGTTGTCACCGGTGCCCTGGACGGGCCGGTTCTTGAAGATCGGGGCGAGCCAGATCGCCGTGGTGCCGAGGCCCTTGATGTAGTCGAGCCGCTGGGTGAGGCCCTTGAGGTCGCCGCCCTGGTAGAAGCCCTTGTCCGTGGGGTCGTAGCCGGTCTCCAGGCGCGATCCGGTCAGGCCGCCGCGGTCGTTGGAGGGGTCCCCGTTCGCGAAGCGGTCGGGGAGCACGAAGTAGAACTGCTCGCGGGTCAGGTCGTGCCTGGCCGGCTCCTCGGCGAGCTTCGCGTCCGAGGGCGGGGCCGGGGGTCTGGGCGCGGCGGACGCGGAGGCCGCCGGCACGACGGGGAGCAGCGCCGCGCAGAGTGCGGCGACGGCCCCCCGCCGGAGGGTGGTTCGGGACACGGGCGGGTACTCCTCGGCTTTCGGGGATCGGGCGGTGTGGAGCGGTGGGGGGGGGGGGGGGGGCCCCCCCCCGGGCCCGCCCCCCCCCCCGGGGGGGGGGGCGCGGGCCGGCGCGGGGGGGCGGGGGA
>NZ_JBEXWB010000125.1:0-16229 GCF_040629645.1 Streptomyces sp. NPDC005899
GCGTCGTGGTGGCAGTGGGCCGCGGCCGGGTGCTGGACCGGGTGCCGGGCAGCGACCGGGCCGGCGCCGCCGCCGTGTACGACGCGCTCACCGCCTCACTGCGGACGACGGTGTGGGTCGTGCTGCCGACGGGGGCGGTGCTGCTGGCCGGCGGAGCGGTGGGGTGGTTCCTGGCGACGCGTCGGCGTACCGCACGGTAGGGACGCCCGACATGCGCGGGTGCGTGGGCCGGGCGAGAGTGGAGGGTGAGAGTCGGGGGCGACCGAGAGGCCGGCCGTATGCGAGCCATCGCTGTCAGCGCGTTCGGTGCGGAGCCCCGCCCGGTCGAGGTCCCCAAGCCGGACCCCGGCCCGGGTGACGTGCGGGTGAAGGTCGACTACGCGGCGCTCAACCCGCTCGACCGGGAGCCCTGGGCCCACGTCGCGGACGAGGCGGACCCCTCGGCCTACCCCCTGGTGCTGGGAGCCGACTTCGCGGGACGGGTGGACATGATCGGCCCCGGCGACAACCGCTTCCGGGTCGGCGACCCGGTCTTCGGCCGGGTGGGGCGGCCCACGAGGGGATGCGGGGCGTACAGCGAGTACGTCTGCGTGGCCCAGGACTCCCCCGTGGCGCTCGTGCCGCGGGACCTGCCGCTCCCGCTCGCCGCCGCTCTGCCGACCGCCGGGATGACCGCCGCGCAGATCCTGGACGGCACGGCGGTGCGCAACAGCCGGAGCCTGCTCGTCATCGGGGCGGCGGGCGGTGTCGGCGGCTTCCTGACCCAACTCGCCGCGGCCCGCGGCATCACGGTCGTCGCGGCGGTGCGGGGTGACGAGAACAGGCGGATGAAGGAGCTCGGCGCCACGGTCACCGTCGACACGAGCCGTGCCGACGGGGCGTTGGAGGTGGCGGTGAGGGAACTCTGCCCGAGCGGAGCCGACTCGCTGGCCGACCTGGTCTCCACCGGTCCGGCCGCCTTCGCCGCTCATGCCGCCCTGCTGCGTGCGGGCGGTGTCGCGGTCACCACCCGCGGCGTCGCCGCGCCGCCGGGGGTGGCCTGGGTCGACTTCCGGATCGCCCCGACGGCCGCCCTGCTCGACGAGCTGGCCGCCGCAGCGGCGCGCGGGGAGCTGAGCGTGCCCGTCGTCATGCAGTTGCCGTTGGAGAAGGCCCCGCAGGCCCTGGCACAGAACCGGGCGGGCGGCGCACGGGGGAAGACGGTCTTCTCCGTGCGGACCGACGGGCACGACACCCGAAGGACACCGATCGGCGCCGCGGCCACCGCGGGCACCGCAGCACACCGAGCCGGGAGAGGCACATGGGCGACCAGGACATCTTCGAGAGCATCGACGAGCTGATCTCGCAGGAGCGGGAGCTGCGTTCGCGCTCGACCGTGGACGGTCTCTCCGACGAGGAGCGGGCCCGGCTGCGGGAGGTGGAGGTCCGGCTGGACCAGTGCTGGGACCTGCTGAGACAGCGCCGGGCGCTCAGCGAGTACGGCGAGGACCCGTCGGCGGCCCGGGTCCGCCCCGCCGACGAGGTCGAGGGGTACGAGAACTGAGACGGAGCACGGGAGCCGATCAGTCCGACGGCCGGTCCCGCCGGTCCTGCAGACGCTCCATCTCCCGGCGGTCGCGCTTGGTCGGGCGGCCCGTGCCCCGGTCCCGGACGGGCACCTGGAGCACCGCCTCGCGCGGCGGCGGGGGCGGGCTGTTGTCGACGAAGCACTCCGCGGCGACCGGCGGCCCCACACGCTTCTTGACAATCTTCGAGACGACGACGATCCGGTCCCGGCCCGCGTGCCGGAGGCGCACCTCGTCGCCCGTGCGCAGCGCCTGGGCGGGTTTGGCCCGCTCGCCGTTGACCCGCACGTGTCCGGCCCGGCAGGCGGCGGCCGCCTGCGACCGGGTCTTCGTCAGCCGCACCGACCAGATCCAGACGTCGACCCGGACGCTTCCCTCCGCCTGTGGCGCCTCACCGGAAACCATGGAACCGACTGTAGTCCGGCCGGACGCCCCGGCGTGCGGCCAGGACGGACGCCGCCGCCCACCGCGCTCGTCACCCGATCGCCGAGCGCACCGCCGGTGGCCGGCATCCCGCGCGGCCCATGCACCTGCGGTGAGAGACCCGGGCCGGATGCCCGTCACCACCGTCCGTACGTGGGACGGGGCTCGTGGAGGACCACAGCTCGTGGGAAGCAGCACTTGTGCGGGCCGGACGGCCGTTCCCGGCCACATGACACATGAAGGTGAGGACGGCCGTTCCCGGCCACATGAAGGTGAAAACGGCCGCCGGGCCCGGGCGGGCCGCCGCCGTCACGGCCCGGTGGCCACGCGCGTCGCGCGCTCAACGGGATCACGCCGCGTGCGGGTTGCCTCGTGGGGGCGCGCGTACGCCGATCCGCAGGGCCGGACGGCCGCCTACCTGACAGGTCATCAGGAGCCCCCGCCGGTCACACCGGGCATGCACCGCGACCGTGACGGCGGGTGAACGTCCACTCGGTGCGCGGGACAGCCGGTGGAGGCTGGTGAAGTCCGGGCCACCGGTGTGGGAGAGTCCCTTGTCGGAGCCCGCCCGAAGCGGGGCGGGCCGCGCCACCGAACGGCCGGATCCGGCCGCTAACCTTACGTATCCGCCCTGGCCAGGGATGAATTCCCGCAGTACGGACATTTATCGCACCCAACTCATGCGAAAGGCCTCGCCCATGGGCATTCGGAGCTTGCTGCGCAAGGTGTTCGGCCGCACGGAGCAGGACGAGTCGGCCGCGGCCACCGTCCCGCCCCAGGCCGAGCGCACCCAGCCCACGGAGCCGGAGCCGGAGAGCACTTCGGCGGCCGAGCCCGCGAAGGCCTCGGTGCCGGCCCCGGCCGCGCCCTCCTCAACCCGGGCCACCGACGAGCGCGAGGCCGGACCGGCATCGGACCTGGTGGCTGCGGCCTTCGACAAGGCGGCCACCACCCCTGCTTCCCCGTCGACCTCCGCCTCCGCGCCGACGGTTCCGGCGCAGGGGTCGGATCCGGACACCAGAAAGGCCCAGGCGGACGCGAAGAAGGCGGACGCGGAGGCGAAGAAGGCGGCGCTCGCCGCCGCCCCGGAGCCCGTCGCCGTCCCGCCGATCATGATCGACATGGACCCGGAGCCGGAAACGGAGGCGGAGCCGGAGTCAGGAGCCGACACGGCGGTGGCCGCCGAAGCCGACGCACGGGCGAGCACTCCGGACGCCGGCACGGACGAGGCACCGGTAGCCGACGCCACGCCGGCCGCCGACGCGGCACCCGCTAAGGCCGAGAAGGAGCCCGCACCGGAGGTCGCACCCGACCCCGCACCCGAGGCCGAAGCCGCGGAGAGCGTGGACGCGGTGAGCGCGAACGCGGAGACCGCGGAGAAGCCGGCGACCCCCGCCGAGGCCGCGGTCGCGACGCCCGAGGACGCGACCGCGGAGACCGCGGAGACCCCCGCCGAGGCCGCACCTGGGACCACCACCGGCAAGGCGCCGAAGCCGAAGGCCGGCGCCAAGGCACCCAAGCCGAAGGCCGGCGCCAAGGCACCCAAGCCGAAGGCCGGCAAGAGCACCTCGAAGCCGCAGCCGAAGAAGGCCGCCGAATCGGCACCCGACTCCCCGGCGGCGACCAGGACGCCCCCCGCGGGGAAGACGAAGACGGTGCCGAAGGCGGCCCCCGCACCGGCCGAGACAGCCGCGGAAGCAACCGCTGGGGCGTCCACCGACGCCAAGCCCGCCGACGCCCAGCCCGCTGACGTCGCCGAGTCCACCGGCGCAGCCGAGTCCACCGGTGCGGCCAAGCCCGCCGACGCCGCCAAGCCCGCTGTCACCCTGGCCCGCGTCAAGAGCGCGGCACCCCGGCTCGTCGCCCCGTACAAGGCGGCGCAGACCGCCCTCAAGGCGCACGGGCTGACCGGCCTGCGGGCCACTGTGTACCTCGTCCTCGACCGGTCCGGGTCCATGCGGCCGTTCTACAAGGACGGCAGTGCCCAGCACCTGGGCGACCGGGCCGTGGCGCTGGCCGCGCACCTGGACGCGGACGCCACCGTGCCCGTCGTCTTCTTCTCGACCGACATCGACGGCACGGGGACGGTCGACCTCGGTGCGCACGAGAGCCGGATCGACGAGCTGCACGCCGAACTCGGCCGGCTGGGACGCACCAACTACCACCGGGCCGTCGAAGAGGTCGTCGCGCACCACGAGAAGGCAGGGGCCGCCGGTCCGGCGCTCGTGATCTTCCAGACGGACGGTGCCCCGGACGCCAGGCAGGCGGCCCGGCAGGCCCTGGCGGACGCGGCACGACTGCCGTTGTTCTTCCAGTTCGTCGCGTTCGGCGACGAGGACGCCAAGGCGTTCGACTTCCTGCGCAAGCTGGACGTCGAGAACGCCGGGTTCTTCCACGCGGGCCCCGCGCCCCGGGAGGTCACCGACGCGGCGTTCTACCGGGCCGTGCTCGCCGGACTGCCCGCCTGGGCCACCGCCCGCGGGATCGCCGCCGGAGACTGACGACGTCCGGCCGTACGGTCGCGGCGGGTGCCCTTCTTCCGAACCGGACCCCGCCGTGGCCGTGCGGCCGCCGGCCGTCGCGGCCGCCCCCAGAGCCGCACGGCGGGTGCCGCCGTTATCGATGTGAGTGGATCTTCCACGGGCCGTTAGGATTTCGACCATGGCGGCCACTGGATCCGAGAAGCAAGGGGGCGACGGCGTGAAGAGTTTCTACGTATCGACCCCCATCTACTACGTCAACGACGCTCCTCACCTGGGCCACGCCTATACGACCGTCGCAGGCGACGTGCTCACGCGCTGGCACCGTCAGCGCGGCGAGAAGGTGTGGTACCTCACCGGCACGGACGAGCACGGTCAGAAGATCATGCGCACGGCCGAGGCGAACAACGTCACGCCCCAGGCCTGGTGCGACAAGCTCGTCGAGGAGTCCTGGAAGCCCCTCTGGGAGCACCTCGGCATCGCGAACGACGACTTCATCCGCACGACGGAGAAGCGGCACACCGACCGTGTGCAGGAGTTCGTGCAGGACCTGTTCGACAAGGACCAGATCTACAAGGGCGGGTACGAAGGCCCGTACTGCGTGGGCTGTGAGGAGTACAAGCTCCCCGGGGACCTGATCGAGGCCGAGGACGGCACGAAGCTGTGCCCGATCCACAAGAAGCCGGTGGAGCTCCTCAAGGAGGAGAACTACTTCTTCAAGCTGAGTGAGTACGGCCCGAAGCTCATGGAGTTCTACGCGGCCAACCCGGACTTCATCCAGCCCGAGTCGGCGCGCAACGAGATCGTGAACTTCGTCAAGCAGGGTCTCCAGGACCTGTCGATCTCACGTTCCACGTTCGACTGGGGCGTCCCGGTGCCGTGGGACCCGAAGCACGTCATCTACGTGTGGATCGACGCACTGCTCAACTACGCGACGGCCGTCGGTTACGGCTCCGACCAGGAGAAGTTCGACGGCACCTTCCCGGCGGACGTGCACCTGATCGGCAAGGACATCCTCCGCTTCCACTCGGTCATCTGGCCGGCGATGCTGATGGCGCAGGGGCTGCCGCTGCCCGGCAAGGTCGTCGCCAACGGCTGGCTGATGGTCGGCGGCGAGAAGATGTCGAAGTCGAACCTCACGGGCATCAAGCCCCAGGACCTGACCTCGCACTTCGGCGTGGACGCGTACCGCTGGTACTTCCTGCGGGCCATCGCCTACGGCAGTGACGGCTCGTTCTCCTGGGAGGACTTCAGCGCCCGGTACACCTCCGAGCTCGCCAACGACTACGGCAACCTCGCCTCACGGGTCGCCGCCATGGTCGGCAAGTACTTCGGCGGTTCGCTCCCGGAGGCCACGGCTGCCGGTGACGCCGAGCGGGCTGTCCAGGAGGGGCTGGCGCAGGCCGTCGCGACCGCCGACCGGAAGATCGGTGAGGAGCTGGACTTCCAGGGCGGCATCCTGGCCGTCTTCGACTTCGTGAAGCAGGTCAACGGCTACATCACGGAGCAGGAGCCCTGGAAGGTCGCCAAGGACCAGTCACCGGAGGGCCAGGCGCGCCTCGCGACGATCCTGTACACGGCCGCCGAATCGCTGCGCGGTGTCGCCGTCCTGCTGAACGCCGTCATGCCGGACACCTCGCAGAAGCTCTGGGACTCGCTGGGCGCGGAGGCTTCCCTCGGCGCCCTGTCCGACCAGCGCGTCCAGGACGCGGGCCGCTGGGGCCTGCTGCCCGCGGGCACGACGGTGACGAAGGGTGCGGTGCTGTTCCCGCGCCTGGAGGAGAAGCCGGCCTGACCGTCCGTGCACGAAGGAGCCCGGGACCCGGAAGCATCGGGTCCCGGGCTCCTCGCACGTATGGCGCCGGTGCCGTCACCGGCCGAGCGCCACGGCGTCCCCCATGACGATCACCGGGTGCTTCGCCGGATCCAGCGTGCGCAGCAGTTCCCTCATCCTGTCCTCGGGGAGCGAGACGCAGCCCTGGGTGGGGCCTCCGTGGTCGACGTGGATCCAGATGCCGCCGCCCCGCTCCTCGCCGAGCGGCCGCTCGTGATCCAGGGGACTCGTGCCCGGGGTGCGGTTGTAGTTGATGGCGATGACGTAGTCGAAGGACCCCTCCAGCGGCTCGCCGAGGAAGCCCTCGCCGCTCACGTGGAAGCGGGACTGTTCGTCGTACGGGAGGAGGGCACCGGGGTCCGGCAGCCGGCCGCCCGCGTCGGTGAGCCCGAACACTCCGACCGGGGAGCGCAGGTCGTCCGCCTCGTGGTGGCCCGTCCAGCCCTTCATGCCGTTGTGGGCGGACCAGGGGCCCGCCTCCGGTCTCCACCCGCGCGCGGGATCGTCGCGGGTGTAGAGCACGACCGTGGAGCGGTTGAGGTCGGGGCCCGATCCGGTGACCACGACGGCCTGGCGAGCGGTGGCCGGGATCTGCGCCCTGGTCAGCGGGCCCAGCCCCGGGATCTCCCGGGGCGGCGTGAACACCACCGGGGAGGACGACGACGAGGGCGCCCCCGGCCCGGCGGCGACGCGGGGCGCGGCCGTCTTCACCGCACCGGCTGAGCAGCCGATGACCAGCAGGAACAGGGCGACGAGCAGGGCATACGGGCGACGCGGGACGGACACGGTACGGGACTCCTCGATGGCGGGCGACAGGTCTGCTTCGCTGCCAGTCTTTGCCTGGCCCGGCGGCGCCGAACCGGAACCGGGGCCATCCGGCTGTACCCGGCGCTCTGTCCGTGTACCCGCCCACGAGGATCCTGCGCTCGGGTGCCCCACATCGCGGAACTCCCGAGCCGGTGGCCGGTGGCCCCTCCATGTGAAACAGCCCCCGGCGGGTGGCCGGGGGCTGTTTCACGTGGAACCGAAGCGGAATCGCCGGCGTCTACTTCGCGCCGGTGTCCCTCGCCACGGAGTCCTTGGCCTCGGCCTTCTCCTTCGCGCCGGCGGCCGGCTTGCGGAGCTGGATGTTCAGCTCACGCAGCCGGGCCTCGTCCAGCACGGTGGGGGCGCCCATCATCAGGTCCTGGGCGTTGCCGTTGAGGGGGAAGGCGATCGTCTCGCGGATGTTGGGCTCGTCGGCGAGCAGCATCACGATGCGGTCGACGCCCGGGGCGATGCCACCGTGCGGCGGGGCGCCGAGGCGGAAGGCGCGGAGCATGCCCGCGAACTCGTGCTCGACGGTCTCGCGGTCGTAACCGGCGATCTCGAACGCCTTGATCATCAGTTCGGGCTCGTGGTTGCGGATCGCGCCCGAGGACAGTTCGATGCCGTTGCAGACGATGTCGTACTGCCAGGCGAGGATGTCCAGCGGGTCCTTCGTCTCCAGGTCCTCCAGGCCGCCCTGGGGCATCGAGAAGGGGTTGTGCGAGAAGTCGATCCGGCCGGTCTCCTCGTCCTTCTCGTACATCGGGAAGTCGACGACCCAGCAGAACCGGAAGACGCCCTCCTCGAAGTGGCCGGCGCGCTTGGCGGCCTCCACCCGGACGGCGGACATGATCTTGGAGACCTCGTCGAACTCCCCGGCTCCGAAGAAGACGGCGTGGCCGGGGGCGAGGGAGAGCCGCTCCGTGAGGGTCTTGACGTCCGCCTCGGTGAGGAACTTCGCGATCGGGCCGGCCAGTGTGCCGTCCTCACCGACGCGCACCCAGGCCAGGCCCTTGGCGCCGTGCTCGACGGCGTACTCACCGAGGCCGTCGAAGAACTTCCGCGACTGGCCGGCGGTGTCCGGCACCGGCAGGGCGCGGACGTGCTTGCCGGCGAACGCCTTGAACCCGGAGTCGGCGAACACGTCGGAGATGTCGACGAGCTCCAGCTTGGCCCGCAGGTCCGGCTTGTCGTTGCCGTACTTCAGCATCGACTCCCGGAACGGGATGCGGGGGAACGGCGAAGTGACGTGGCGGCCGTTGCCGAACTCCTCGAAGAGTTCGGTCATGAGCTTCTCGATCGGCTGGAAGACGTCCTCCTGCTCGACGAACGACATCTCGACGTCGAGCTGGTAGAACTCGCCGGGCGAGCGGTCGGCGCGGGCGTCCTCGTCGCGGAAGCAGGGCGCGATCTGGAAGTAGCGGTCGAAGCCGGAGATCATCAGCAGCTGCTTGAACTGCTGCGGCGCCTGGGGGAGCGCGTAGAACTTGCCCGGGTTCAGCCGCGACGGGACGACGAAGTCACGGGCGCCTTCCGGGGAGGTCGCGGTGAGGATCGGCGTCGCCATCTCGTTGAAGCCGAGGGCCACCATCTTGGAGCGGATGGAGGCGATCACGGCCGACCGCAGCATGATGTTGCGGTGCATGCGCTCGCGGCGCAGGTCGAGGAAGCGGTACTCCAGGCGGCGCTCCTCGTTGACGCCGTCCTCGGTGTTGATCGTGAAGGGCAGTGGGCCGGCCTCACCCAGCACCTCCACCTCGGTGACCTCGATCTCGATCTCGCCGGTGGGGAGCTCCGGGTTGACGTTCTCGGCACCGCGCGCGGAGACCCGGCCGTCGATCCGTACGACGGTCTCCTTGGTCAGCTTCGCCAGGGCGTCGTTGCCGGGGGTGCCGGGGCGCGCGACGAGCTGGACCAGACCGTAGTGGTCGCGCAGATCGATGAAGAGGATGCCGCCCAGGTCTCGGCGATTGTGCAGCCAGCCGCTCAGCCGGACGTCGGTGCCGACGTCAGAGGCGCGGAGCTCGCCGCAGGTGTGGGACCTGTACCGATGCATCGTCGTTCATCCAGTCTTCGCGGTTCGGGGCGGATTGACACCCCAGGCTACCGTCCGCGGGCGCGCCTCTTCGTTGACATTCACCGCGCATGGTTCCGGGACGGCCGCCGGAGCCGGGCCGGCCGGCGCCCGGACGCGCGTCGAGCGGCTGTCCCTCGGTGGCGTCTCCGGGAACAATCTTCATAAAGTGGGTCAATGCGCACCGAGGAGATCCTGGCTGCGATCGGGACCGGTCTGTGGAGCTGGAACAGCTCCGCCGGCACCGTCTCGCTCGACGCCGAGGCGGCCCGGCTGCTCGGCATGCCCGCCGAGCCCACGGTCCGCCACAGCACGGAGGTGCGCCCCCGCTTCCACCCGGCCGACTGGAACGAGGTCGACGGCGTGGTCAACTTCGCCATCGCCGAGGACACGGTGGCCGAGGCCAGGTTGCGCGTCGTCGACGAGCGGGGCACGGTCCTGCGCACCGTCCGGAGCCGGTCGAAGCCCGTCGGCGTCGGGCTCCCCTCCGCGCCGCACGAGTACGTGCTGGTGGGCACGCTGGAGGAGGTCGCCGAGGCGCCGGACGCCGTCGCGGTGCGCACTCCCCTCACCGGCGACTGGCGCCGCTCCCGCGAGGCCTTCCTGCTGGACGCGGGACGGGCACTGGCGGAGGCCGGGTCGACCGAGGAGGTACTGAGGGTCGCCGGGTCGCTCTCGATGCCCGGCTTCTCGCCGGACGCCCTCGCCGTCTTCGGGATCTCCGGCGAACGCCTCACGGTGATCGGGCACTACGGGCACCACGGGGGCGACGAGGAGTCGTTCACCGACATGCCGCTGGACACCGACTACCCGGCCGCCGAGACCGTCCGGACGGGGCAGCCGGTCTATCTATCCTCCCCGGAGGAGTACCGCGCCCGCTTCCCCGTCACCTGGCCGCTCGCCAGGACACCGGAGCGCCGTTCGTGGGCCTTCCTGCCCCTGATCGCCTCGGGCCACACCATGGGTGCCTGGATGGCCGGGTTCCGGCACAGCGTGCCCTTCTCACCCGACGAGCGCGCGGTGCTGACGACCGTGGCCAGGATGCTGGCCCAGGCGCTCACCCGGGCCCGGACCGCCGAGACCGAGCGGGAGCTGTCCCTGGGGTTGCAGCGGTCGATGATGCCGTCCCTGGGCCCCGGCGTCCAGGGGCTGAGTGTGGCCGCGCGGTACATCCCGACCGGCGGCGGGCTCCAGGTGGGCGGCGACTGGTACGACATGATCCAGCTCCCCAACGGCCGGATCGCCCTGGTGATCGGTGACGTGCAGGGCCACGACGTGCGGGCCGCGGGGCTGATGGGCCAGCTGCGGATCGCCCTCCGGGCCTACGCCGCCGAGGGCCACCGCCCCGACGCGGTGCTCTCCCGGGCCTCGCGCTTCCTGTTCGGGCTCAACGACGCGTACGAACCCGGGGAGGGCGAGGACGAGCTCACCACGGCGCGTTTCGCCACCTGCCTGTACGCGGAGGCCGATCCGGACAGCGGCACCCTCGACATCGCCCGGGCGGGCCACCCGGATCCGGTGGTGGTCAGCGTCGACGGCACCGCGGTGATCCGGCAGACCGCGGGCGGCCTGCCGCTGGGCATCGAGAAGGACGCGGACTTCCCGACCACCCGCGTCGTCCTGGGTCCGGGCGAGACGATCATGCTGTGCACGGACGGTCTCATCGAGACGGGCGGTCACGACATGGCCACCGGCTGGACCAGGCTCCGGCCGATCCTGGAGCGGCCCATCGAGGATGTGGAGGAGCTCGCCGACGCGCTGGTCCGGGCCGTGCACGGCCCGGACTCGCACTACCTGACCGGGCCGCTCCTGGACCGGCGTGAGGACGACATCGCCGTCCTGGTCCTGCGCCGCGAGGGCACGCGCACCCGCAAACCCCACGCACGCCGCTCGGCGATGACCATCGCCCAGGCGGAACCCGAGCGGATCGCCGCGGCCCGGCAGCAGCTGCGGGAGCTGCTGCACGACTGGGCCGACGCGGAGCAGGTCGACTCGGCGGTGCTGATGGTCTCCGAGATGGCCACGAACGTCCTCGTCCACACCGACGGGGACGCGCTGCTCGTCGCCGAGGTGAGCGGTGAGCGGGGCGAGCGGCGGCTGCGCGTCGAGGTGGCCGACACCAGCGACGAACTGCCCCACAAGCGGCGGCCCGGCGAGATGGCGTCCAGCGGACGGGGGCTGATGCTGATGGAGATGCTCGCCGACGCGTGGGGGGTGGATCCGCAGGGCGAGGGGAAGTGCATCTGGTTCGAGCTGTACGAGTCGGTGGAACCGGCGGAGCTCGGCACGGTCGCCGTCTCATGAGCCGTCCGGAGCCCCTGACCTCGTGCGCAGCTCCCGGATGACACCGGAGGCCGCCGCGCACACGGGCACCGCGAGCAGCACGCCCAGCAGGCCCGCCACACCGGCGCCCGCGGTCAGCGCGATCAGGATCATGGCGGGGTGCATGTGGACCGTGCGGCTCTGGATGACGGGCTGGAGCACGTGCCCCTCCAGCACCTGGACCGCGAGGACCACGCCCAGCGCCCAGAGGGCGATCACGAACCCGCGGTCGGCGAGGGCGACGAGGACCGCCACGGTGCCGGAGACGAAGGCCCCCAGGTACGGCACGTAGGCGCCCACGAAGACGAGCGCCCCCAGCCCCACGGCGCCGGGGACCCGCAGGACGAGCAGTCCGACGGTGATGCACACGGCGTCGATCAGGGCGATCAGCGTGGTGCCGCGCATGAACCCCTCGACGGCCTCGAAGGCCGTGCGTCCCATGGCCTCGACCGCGTCCGCGGTGCCGCGCGGGGCGAGGGTGCGGACGAGGTGGGCGGCGCGGTCGGCGTCGCGCAGGAAGAAGAAGGTCAGCAGCAGCGCCAGGACCGCGGTGGCGACGAGGGTGCCGATGAGGCTGATGCCGGTGAGCAGTCCGCCGGCGGCGCTCGCGCCGAACCTGCCGACCAGGGTTTGCACGTTGTCCGCGAGGTCGTCCACGTCCGCGACGCCGGCGATGTCGAAGTGGTCGAGGACCCATTGGGCGGCCGACTTCAGCGAGGCCACGATCCGGCTCCCGCTGTCGACGAGGGCGGTGACGACGATGTAGCCGGCGCCTCCCACCACCGCGACGAGGGCCGCGCAGGTGAGTCCGGCCGCGAGCGACCTGTTCACCCCGTGTGCGGTCAGCCGACGGTGGACGGGGCCGAGCAGCGCCGTACCGAGCAGCGCGAGCAGGATGGGGGTGACCGCGGTCCTGAGGGCCACGCACAGCCAGACGCCCACCGCCCCGACACCGGCGACCAGGAGCAGGACACCGCACCAGGCGGCCGTCCGCCGGGCGCTTTCGGGCAGGAGGCGCTTGCGGGTAGGCACCCTCCCACCCGAACACGCGTGGCCAGCGGTGTCCCGCCCGTACGGGCGTACGGGTGACGGCTCGTCACCCGTACGCCCCTTCGCAGGTCACATGCCGTGCACGGCGGGCACCGTGCCGAGGCGGCCGGCCTGGAAGTCCTCGAAGGCCTGCTGGAGCTCGGCCTGGGTGTTCATCACGAAGGGCCCGTAGTGCGCCATCGGCTCACGGATCGGGCGCCCGCCGAGCAGCACGACCTCCAGGTCCGGGGTGTTGCCGTCCTGCGTCTCGTCGGCGCGGACGGTGATCGCGGATCCGGCGCCGAAGACCGCGGTCTGCCCCGTGCGGACGGGGCGCCGCTCCATGCCGACACTGCCGCGCCCGGCGAGGACGTACGCGAGGCCGTTGAAGTCCTCGCGCCACGGGAGCGTGACCTCGGCTCCCGGCCGCACGGTGGCGTGGATCATCGAGATGGGGGTGTGGGTGATCCCGGGGCCCTCGTGGCCGTCGAGGTCACCGGCGATGACGCGCAGCAGTGCGCCGCCGTCCGGGGAGGCGAGGAGCTGGACCTGTCCGCCCCGGATGTCCTGGTAGCGCGGGGCCATCATCTTGTCCGACCTGGGCAGGTTCACCCAGAGCTGGAGACCGTGGAAGAGGCCGCCGGACATGACGAGCGCCTCCGGGGGCGTCTCGATGTGGAGGAGGCCCGAGCCGGCCGTCATCCACTGGGTGTCGCCGTTCTCGATCGCCCCGCCGCCGCCGTTGCTGTCCTGGTGGATGAAGCTGCCGTCGATGATGTAGGTGACGGTCTCGAAGCCGCGGTGCGGATGCCAGGGGGTGCCCTTCGGCTCGCCCGCCGCGTACTCCACCTCCCCCATCTGGTCCATCATGATGAACGGGTCGAGGTGCCGGTAGTTGATCCCGGCGAAGGCGCGCCGCACCGGGAACCCCTCGCCCTCGAAACCCGACGGCGCGGTGGTGACCGTCAGCACGGGACGGGCCACGGCGTCCGCCGGGGCGGCGACCTTGGGCAGGGTCAGCGGGTTGTCGACGGTCACTGCGGGCATGGGAGCCACCTCCGGAAGTCTTGCCATCAATTTAGTTGAACGATGAACATCTGGCAAGGCGGCCTCGTTCCCGGGCGCGCCGGACGGCGGACGCCCCAGGGGGCGGATGCCCGTGGACAGCAGGAGGCCCGGACCGGGAACTGCTCCCGGTCCGGGCCTCACCGACGGCGCACGGCCGCAGGGCGCCGCCTAGCCGTACATGCGGCGCATGGCGAAGTCGACCATCTGCTCCACCGCCTTGGCGTCGAACACCATGCGGTGGTCGCCCTCCATGTCCAGGACGAAGCCGTAGCCGGTCGGCAGCAGGTCGATGACCTCGGCCCCCGTGATCACGAAGTACTTCGACTCCTTGCCCGCGTACCGCCGGAGCTCCTTGAGCGTGGTGAACATCGGGATCACGGGCTGCTGCGTGTTGTGGAGCGCCAGGAAGCCCGGGTTGTCACCGCGCGGGCAGTAGACCTTCGACGTCGCGAAGATCTGCTGGAAGTCCTCCGCGGACAGCGCACCCGTCGTGAAGGCCCGAACCGCGTCGGCCAGGGACGGCGGCGAAGGCTCGGGGTACAGCGGCTGCTCGCCGTAGCCGCCACCCATCTGCTGCTGCGCGCCCGGGTTCTGGTCGTAGCCATACATGCGGCAAAGAGTAATCGGACACATCTGTGCCTCGGGGGGTTGCGTCTTATTACTGACCGGTAGCATCATCGGAGGGGTGAGCTGACACACCCACGCCAGGCCGCCCGATCCTCACTCCTCCACGGGGCGCTGCGCGCCACTGCTATTGATTACGGAGCCTTCCCATGGGGCACTACAAGTCGAATCTCCGCGACATCGAGTTCAACCTCTTCGAGGTCCTCGGGCGCGACAAGCTGTACGGCACCGGCCCGTTCGCGGAGATGGACGTCGAGACCGCGAAGTCGATCCTCGACGAGGTCACCCGCCTCGCGGAGAACGACCTCGCCGACTCGTACGCCGACGCCGACCGCAACCCGCCGGTCTTCGACCCCGAGACGAACACCGCGCCGGTGCCGGACTCCTTCAAGAAGTCCTACCAGGCGTTCATGGACTCCGAGTACTGGCGCCTGGGCCTGCCGGAGGAGATCGGCGGCACCACCTCCCCCCGCTCCCTGATCTGGGGCTACGCGGAGCTGCTGCTCGGCTCCAACCCGGCCGTCTGGATGTACTCCTCCGGCCCGGCCTTCGCCGGCATCCTCTTCGACGAGGGCAACGACGCGCAGAAGAAGATCGCCGAGATCGCCGTCGAGAAGCAGTGGGGCTCGACGATGGTGCTGACCGAGCCGGACGCCGGCTCGGACGTCGGCGCCGGCCGCACGAAGGCCGTCGAGCAGGAGGACGGCTCCTGGCACATCGAGGGCGTGAAGCGCTTCATCACCTCGGGCGAGCACGACATGTCGGAGAACATCCTCCACTACGTGCTGGCACGTCCCGAGGGCGCCGGGCCGGGCACCAAGGGCCTCTCCCTCTTCATGGTCCCGAAGTTCCACTTCGACTGGACCACCGGCGAGCTCGGTGAGCGCAACGGCGTGTACGCGACGAACGTCGAGCACAAGATGGGGCTCAAGGCCTCCAACACCTGCGAGATGACCTTCGGTGACCAGCACCCCGCCAAGGGCTGGCTGATCGGCGACAAGCACGACGGCATCCGCCAGATGTTCCGCATCATCGAGTTCGCCCGCATGATGGTCGGCACGAAGGCCATCGCCACCCTGTCGACGGGCTACCTCAACGCGCTGGAGTACGCCAAGGAGCGCGTCCAGGGCACCGACCTGTCGCAGTTCATGGACAAGACGGCCCCCAAGGTCACCATCACGCACCACCCCGACGTCCGCCGCGCCCTCATGACGCAGAAGGCGTACGCCGAGGGGATGCGCTCGCTCGTGCTGTACACCGCCTCCGTCCAGGACGCCATCCAGGTCACGGAGGCCGCGGGCGACGACGCCAAGGCACTGCACGGGCTCAACGACCTGCTGCTCCCGATCGTGAAGGGCTACGGCTCCGAGAAGTCCTACGAGCAGCTCGCGCAGTCGCTCCAGACCTTCGGCGGGTCCGGGTACCTCCAGGAGTACCCGATCGAGCAGTACATCCGTGACGCCAAGATCGACACGCTGTACGAGGGCACGACGGCCATCCAGGGCCAGGACTTCTTCTTCCGGAAGATCGTCCGCGACCAGGGCGCGTCCCTGAACACCCTCTCCGAGGAGATCAAGAAGTTCCTCGCCGGCGCCCAGGACCACGAGGAGCTGTCCGGTGCGCTGGACAACCTCGCCAAGGCCGCCGTGGACCTGGAGGCGATCGTCGGCACGATGATCACCGACCTCACCGCCACCGGCGAGGACGTCAGGAACATCTACAAGGTCGGCCTCAACACCACGCGCCTGCTCATGGCGTCCGGTGACGTCGTCGTCGGCTACCTGCTGCTCAAGGGCGCTGCCGTCGCCGCCGAGAAGCTGCCCACCGCGTCCGCCAAGGACGTCGCGTTCTACCAGGGCAAGATCGCCGCGGCGAAGTTCTTCGCCGCGAACGTCCTGCCCGGCGTCTCGGCCGAGCGGGCGCTGGCCGAGTCCGTGGACAACTCGCTGATGGAGCTGGACGAGGCCGCGTTCTGACGCGCCCCCGGCACCGCTGACGGCCCG
>NZ_JBEXWB010000126.1:0-16115 GCF_040629645.1 Streptomyces sp. NPDC005899
GGCCCGCGCCGGCCCGGCGGTGCGGGTCCGGCGCGGGGGACGCCGGGTTACTTGAGGTAGACCAGGCCGTCCGTGGTCAGGGCGGGACGGCCGGACGTACCCACCACCACGACCTTCACGGTGTGCTTGGCGGAGGCCGACCAGGACTTCGTCCAGATCGCCTGGCGGTACTTGGTGGTGGACGACTTCAGATCCACCGTCGCCGCCTTGACACCGTCCACGTAGACCTGAGCCTGGCCGGACGTGGAGGCCCGGGACACCACCCAGGCCGCCGACCGGCCGGTGAACGTCCAGGTCAGGGAGGCCCCCTTGGTGCTGCTCGAGAGCGACTTGCCGCCGAGGTAGCTGGACGACGACTTCGTGGTCCAGCTACCGCGCTTGGTGGCCGAGGTCTCCTGCAGGATGACGGGCGTACCCGCCACGGAGGCGGCCGCGCCGTTGCCCGCCCGGTCGTACGCGGTCATCTTCCAGGTGTTCGCCACCGCGGGCTTCGCGGTGTGCGACGCGCTCGTGGTCGTCGGACCGTAGGTCTTGGCGACCGGTGCGGTCAGGCGCACGTCCCGCAACTGCACCGCGTCGGTGGCCTTCCACTTCAGGGTGAGCGGGACGGCCGAGGTGCTCACGGTGCCGGTGCGCAGCGACAGATTCGGCTTCGTGGAGAACACGGGCGCCGTCCGGTCGGCCACGACCGTCGCCGCCGCCGACAGGGAGGTCTTCCCGGACCGGTGAGTGGCCCGCACCTGGACCTTGTGGCTCCCGGCGGCGAGGGTGGCCTTGGCGGAGGAGGCGCTGCCCGGGACGGAGGCGACCGCCTTCCCGTCCACCAGCAGTTCGTACCCGGTGACGAACACGGCCGGCGTGGTCGCGGACCAGCCGACGGTGATGTCCGCCTTCGTGTGGTACGAGGTGCCCGACAGCACGGCGCCGGTGACGGACTTGACCACGAGGCCCGTGACGGGCCCGGCCGCGTAGCTGCGGATCGTCGGCAGCTGGGCGTACAGCTTCGTGCCGGGGCACTGGGTGTTGAAGCCGTCACGGTGCCCGGAGATCCGGCCGAACGAGTAGGCGGTGCCCGCGGTGAAGGTCTTGCCGGCGTAGTTGTTGCCGGCCGCGCCCGCGGTCAGCTTGACCGTCTCCGCGGGGTCCACGCCGTACTGCCCGAGCTTCCATGCAGCGATCCTGGCCACAGCCGTCGTCGCGGCGGTCGCGGCCGAGGTGTCGGTGTACATCCCGATCACGGCGATGCCCGTCGTCTCCCGGTTGAAACCGTAGGTGTGCGCACCCATCACGGCGCGGTCCACGCCGCCCTTGCGGCCTTCGAAGACCGTGCCGCACTTGTCCACGATGAAGTTGTAGCCGAGGTCCTTCCAGCCGTTCGACTGCACGTGGTAGGCGTGCAGCCCCCGGACGATCGCGGCCGAGTCGGCGCAGTTGTACGTGTTCGTCTGCGCGGTGTGGTGGACGAAGACGGCCTTGACCGTGTCCATGTAGTCGGGGGACTCGTCGTTGAGCGACTCGTCGGCCTTCCACTGGGCCCTGGTGACGATCGCGGGCTTGGGTGCAGTCGAGGGAAGCGGCGGCGGGAGCGTCGACGTCGGCCCGGTCGTGGCGGACGGCGTCGTGGCGGGAGCCGAGGGCGACGTGCTGGTCCCGGGCTCCGTGCTGGGGGCAGGGTCCTCCGAGGCACTGGGGCTCGGGGACTCGGTGGCCGGTTCGGTCGTCTCGCCGTCTGCCGGTTCGGTCGGTTCGGCCGACGGGGCGTCAGTGGGGTCCGCCGTGGCGTCCGTGGGATCGGCTGACGGCTCGTCGGTGGCGTCGACGGCGTACGCGGCGGGCTCGGCCCCGGATCCCTTGCCCGGGTCCACGGTGTCGAGCCGCAGACCTGCGGGAAGCCCGGCGGACGAGCCGCCACCGGCCGAGACGCGTACCTCGACGCCGTTGGAGGGCCCGACCCAGCGGGGCTCGGTCGTGCCGCGGGTGCCGGGGCGGCCCGTCTCCGTGCGCCCGTCGACCTCGGTGTCGATGGGCAGCCATGCCGACCACTTGCCGGTCGAGGCGGACCGCGTACGCGCCTGAACGCTGCCCGTGACCTTGGCCGACGGATCGGTCCAGGTGACCCCCAGCATGCTGAACGGCTCGGTGCTGCCCTGTCGCAGGGACGCCGTTGACCCGTCCTCGGCGACCTTCAGGGCCGACCGGTGCACCTCGGTCCGTGCCGGGCCTGAGGAGGCGCCGATGCCGTCGGGTACGTCGGAGGTGCCGGTCACCCCCTCGAACACCAGGACACCCGCCACGGCCGTCGTCGCGACGGCAGCCGTGGCCCATATTCTTCGTTTCACTCGCACGTGGTCCCCGAGGATGAATGACTGCCGCAGCGGCAGTGATGAGGATGCGCCGGCCACAGGCCGTCGTTTCATACGATCTTCGCGCATGGCCCCCGCTCTGTGTGCACTGCCGGGACTCGGAGTGGTCACAATCACGGTCGACGTCGATGACGTCCACGGCCCCGGACGATCGACGGAAGGTCAGGTCCGGTGAACCGGCACCCCGCACGGGGAACACTCCGGCGTGCCGTCTCGTTCACCTCACGCCCACTGCCGCGCACTTCGAACCGGGGGAGTACCTTGCCCGAAACGTCGCCCACCGTCGCCGCGTCCCCGCTCCCGCCACTGACCAGCCAGGCGGAACGCCTGATCGAACTCGGGGTGCACGAGCTGGCAGGCGTGCCCGCCGACGACCTGCGGGCCGTCGCCGAAGGCGCCGGCCCCGCGGACGGCGGCGCCCTCCTCACCCTGCACCCGGACCGCGCCCCGGCCTCCGCCCTCGCGCCACTGCTCCGCCGCGCCGGGAAGCCCGGCTTCGTCGTCACCGACATGTCCGACGTCGACCGGTTCACCCCCTGCGCGGTCGATCTGTCCGACGCACCCGTCCACGTCGTCACCGGCCTCGACCGCGGCGACCACATGGCCAACTGGAGCCCCGAAGAGGCCCTGCCCGCCATCGCGGCACAAGGCCGCACCCCGCTGCTGCTCACCGAGGGCATCCACTGGGTGCTCCAGCAGCCCGCGATCCTGGAACGCGGTCACTGCTTCATGACCATCGGCTCCCGGCTGCGCAAGGCCGACGGCGCCCTGGACGCCCGCACCCCGGCCCTCTGGATCAGCAACGGCACCGGACGGGACGGTCGCGAGCGACGCGACGCCCCGAAGGTCGGCTGGTGCTGGTGGGGCAACCGCCACACCTGGCTGGGCTTCGCCTCCGCCACCGACCGCAGGGGGTAGTGCCGCGGACGGCGAACCGCTCCGTCAGCCGTCGGCGGGGCGGTTCGCCGTGCGGACAGGCCGCGCGGACAGGACACCTCGCGCGGAACAGTGCGGCTTAGTCGGGTCCGGGCGAGTCCACGTCGACCCAGCGGTACCTTTCCACTTCCCAAGGCTCCTGGTGGTCGGCGCTTCTGATCAACGCCGCCCGCCGGCTCTCGGCGAGGGCCGCGAGGGCGGGGTGCTCCGGCAGTCGTGCGCAGTGCTCGTCGAAATGGTCGCGGCGGTCCGGCCAGTACCTCAGCACGAACCAGCCGGTGGGCACCGCGAGCATCAGCCACAGGACCACGAGGAAAGCGACCGAGAACACGGCCTCCAGTACGCCGTGCGGCGCGAGCGCCTCACGCAGGAAGATGACCTGTACGGCGTAGAAGAGGGTCACCAGGAGCACGGTCGAGGTGGCGAGGGTGCGGAGGCCGTCCTCCCGGCGGTCGGCCCAGCGGGGAAACTTGGCGCCCTCGGCGCACAGGAAGGCTTCCCGGGCTGCTTGCAGCGGCGGGTCGCCGGCGAGTCCGCGCAGGGTCGCCCTGCCGCCGTGCCGCGTCAGGGCGTCGAGCAGTGCGACCGGGACGGGGTGCTCCGGTCGGTACGTCGACCCCTCCGCCCGAAGGTCGCACCGTTCGGTGACGGTGAGGAAGCCTTCGTCGTCGATGCTCACGGTGCCGCCTCTGATCAACTCGGCCGCCGCGACCCGGTCGGCCCGCTCCGGCCACCGCGCCGTGGCGGCGGCGTGGTACGGGTCGATCTCCCGCGAGCCCAGGTGCGCCGCCGCCCTCCTGTCGGCCCGGTCGCGTGACCACCAGGCGACGCCCAGAACGCCGTAGGTGATGAGAGCTGCCGCCAACACCGCTGCCGCCAGGGCTGGTTGCGTCATGGAACCGATCGTGACAGGGAATCCGCCGCAGGACCAGAACCGAGGCGCCCCTGCTCGATGGTGTGGTGACGGGGGAGCGCGGCCCGATGCCCTTACGTAGGCCCACCGGAGCAAGGGGCGCCCGATCACCGGGTGCCTCGGCCGGAACTCGGCGGCCCCCGGTCGAGCCCATGAACCCCGACCTCGGCCGCCCGGGTGCGCCTCGCAGTACGAGGCGCACCCGGATGGTCCTCAGATGGCGACGAGCGCTCCGACGCGTATCCAGCCCCGACCGTCCGCTGCGGCTTCGGTGGCGACCAGGGCGTAGCTGTACTCGTTGTACGAGGCGCCCTCGCAGGTCGAAGCACCCACGATGTCGCCGGCGTACTTGGTCTTGACGACGACACTGTTCGGGTTCGGGTTCTCGTACACGCCGACGGTCGGCCACACGACCTTGTACTGGCATCCGAGCGGGGCCGCGGCTCCGGCGGCCGGGCCGGTGGCGAGGGTGCCGGCGATGCCGAGAGCGGTGGCCAGGACGACGGTGGTGAGGCGGGGCATACGCATGATCGGTGGCGCTCCTCGGGAATGGACGATGTACCAGCGCACATGATGGCAGGCACTGCGGGAGCCGTGGCCCGCAGACGCCCCACATGCCGGACACCACCCCCTCACGAAGTCGACCGGACAACGGGGAAGTTGCCCACCACGGCTTCCGTACGGGGACCGAACGCGTCAGCGGTCCGACACCCGGCCCTACGCGTCGTCCTCCGGCGCGCCGTCCAGTCGCACACACTCGATGAGGTAATCGCCTGTCTCGGGGTCGATGGTGACTCCGTGGGCCTCGCTGTGGAAGCCGGGGAAGGCCCGGTCGAAGGCCTCCAGCGCGCCGAGGTAGCGCAGAACGGGCCCCTCGGGTGCGCCCAGGGCTTCCCCGGGCATCAGCACGGGGATCCCGGGCGGTGTGACGGTGACCATCGCGGCGGCGACCCTTCCTGCGGCCCGCGCGAGCGTGACGCGCTCGGTGCCTCCCCTGATCAGCCGCTGATAGCAGTGCTGGGGCGGGTGGACCGGCTCGGGAAGCTGCTGGAAGGCGGTGTCCAGGGCGGTGATCAGTTCGGCGCGCGTGAGGTGTTCGTGCATGTCCTGGCACAGGCCGCGCAAGGTGCCGTGACCGTAGCGCCGCGGGTACTCCTCGACCAGCTGGGGCAGGACCTGCCGCAGCGGGGCGTCTGCGTCGTGGAGCGCCTTGAAGTCCATCAGGGCGTCCATCAGCGTCCCCCACTTCCCCTTGGTGATCCCCATGGAGAACAGGACGAGGGTGGTGTAGGTGTCGGTCTTCTCCACCACGATGCCGCGGCGGGCGAGGTAGGAGGTCAGGATGCGGGCGGGAATGCCCCACGGCTCCGTCTCACCCGTCGCGGAGACCCCGGGGCAGGTCAGGGTCACCTTGATGGGGTCCAGCATGCACTGGCCCTCGCTCAGTCCCGCAAAGCCGTGCCACCGGGCTTCCGGCTCGAGCAGCCAGTGGGCCGGATCCGAGGCCAGCGCCGCCGGCGATGCGTCCGCGAAGGCCGTACGGGTGCCCGAGACCGGGTCGGTGACCGTGTCGGGCTGCCAGATGCCGAAGAACCACGGCGGCCGGTCCCCGGCGTCCGCGATCCTGCGTCCCGTCCGGACGACGGCCTGCCGGAAGCGGATCGCCTCGGTCACCGCTTCGTGGACGAGCCACTCACCCTGAGGCCCGTCCATCATGGCCCCGGCCACGTCGAGGGACGCGATGGCGGGGTACAGGGCCGAGGTGGTGCCGTGCATCATGAACGCCTCGTTGAAGCGCTCGTGCTCGACCGGCGCCCTCGGCGAGGACTTGACGTGCACCATGGCCGTCTGCGAAAGCGCGGCCAGCAGCTTGTGCGTGGACTGGGTGGCGAAGACGGTGGGGCGGTCGCTCTCCCCGGGCGGGTGGTCGCCCTCCTCGAAGGCCTCCGGCCCGACGGCCATGCCGTACCGGCCGGCGTAGAGCGGATGGAAGCGCGCGTAGGCGAACCACGCCTCGTCGAAGTGCAGCCGGGGGGTGCTGGGCGCGAGGGCTCGCGCGGTCCGGACGGTGTCGTAGCACAGGCCGTCGTAGGTGGAGTTGGTGATCACGGCGTACTGGGCCCGCGGTGACACCGCGCCAGGGGTCAGTGGGTGCGAGGAGATCCGGTCGGCCACCGCCTGGGCCCCGATCTCACCGGCCGGCAGCGGGCCGGCCAGCCCGTACCCGTTGCGGGTGGGGACGAGGTAGACCGGACGGGCGCCGGAGATCACCAGCCCGTGCAGGACCGACTTGTGGCAGTTGCGGTCCACCAGGGCGATCTCGTCGGTGGTCACGCAGTAGTGGCCCACCATGCGGTCGGCGGTCGAGTCCCCGTGCAGGACGAAGTAGGTGCGGTCGGCGCCGAAGATCCGGGCGGCATTGCGCTCCGCCTCACCGATCGGACCGCTGTGCTCGAAGAGGGACCCCAGCTCCCCCACCGAGATCGACAGGTCCGTCCGGAAGAGCCGCTCACCGTAGTAGTCGAAGAACGCCCGCCCCACCGGCGACTTCAGGAACGCGACCCCGCCCGAGTGCGCGGGGGTGTGCCACGAGTACTCGTGGGCGTCGTCGAAGCGGCGCAGGGCCTTGAAGAACGGCGGCAGGACGGCGTCGCCGTAGGCCCGAGCGGCACCCGCCACCCGCCCCGCGATGAAGGACGGGGTGTCCTCCAGAGGCCAGATGTACCCGACCGCGATCTCGGCCACCCACAGGGGGAGGCGGTCCAGGCCGTGGTCGGACTCTTCCGTCATCACGACGAAGGCCGGCAGCTCCTTGAAGCGCCGAGAGATCTGGCGCAGCACGGCCGCGCCACCGCCCTCGGCGCTTCCGCCGTCCTCGGACGGAAGGTCCCAGCCCACCACGGCCGCGGTCAGCCCGGCCTCCGTGCGCAACGCCGCGCAGGCGCCCTCGGCCGTCCCGGCCCAGCGGACCTCCAGGCCCCGGTTCTCCAGTTCCTTGCCGATACGGCGGAGTTGGTCACCGCTCACGCCGCCGCCCAGCGGATCCGTGGGAAGGGCCAGTAGGACAGTACCGTTCGCCATGACATCTCCACGGGGTCGCGCGGACTGGTTTCACGGCCAAGTGTTCCGGCTGCTGTCCGGGGCGTCGGCTCCTACCGGACGGATCACTCGAAAGAGGGGTTGAGGCGAAACGGTCCGGCGGCGGGACGGGCCGGCCGGGCGTGAGCCGATGATCCGCAGGTGCAGACCGGGGTGGTCAAACCCCGGGCGCGGCGGGGGAGTCGAGCGGGTTGGCGGCCATCCTGCCGGCGAGCCCCGATCGCACCGCGCCGGCCGCGGAGCTGCCGGGCTTGCGTGCGGCCTGGCCCTGGAAGCACACCAGGAACTGTTCGGTGAGGTCGAGCCGGGGGTAGCGCCCGAGCACCTCGGCCCGGAAAGCGGCCGGGTAGTCGTCCGCCTCCCTGCCGACGATCTCGGTGGCGGTGGCGCGGGCCAGCAGATGCCCTTCGGGGTCCTCGACCGCGTCCACGTGCGGCCACATGTGGCGGACGATCACGTCGGACAGGTGCGCGCGGCGCTCAGCCGGCCATCCGGCGCCGGCCGCGAAGACCTGGGCGAGACGGCCACCCGCCTCCTCGAACGCGACGGTGTGGCTGTCGAACACCGGTACCAGTGCGATGTCGTGGAACAGCGCTGCGACGTAGAGCAGCTCCGCGTCGAAGGGGACGCCGTCCGCCGTTCCGCGGGCGGCCGCCCACACGTAGGCCCGCAGCGAATGGTTGAGCAGCGCGGGGGAGAGGTGGTCGGTCGCCACGTCCAGGGCGGCGGCGGCCGTCGCACTGTCGGGCATCGGGAGAGAGGGGAGCGAGATACGGGTCATTGCGAGCCTGCCTCCGTGGTGCTGTCCGGCACGACGCGGATGATGGTCTTCCCGTGCCTTCCGCGGCGTCCGGGCGCGAAGGCGGCGGGCGTTTCGGCGAGTGGGCGTACCTCCCCGACGGCCGGTTCGAGCCGGCCGTCCCTCAGCCGCTGTACGAGGTCGGTGAGTCTCGCGCGGTCCGGCTCGACGACGAAGAAGACGGCCCGCCCGTTCACGGGCCTGACGGTCGGCGGCGCGGCGATGGTGACGAGCGTCCCGCCGGCGCGCACCAGCCCGGCCGAGCGGTCGAGGATCGTGCCGCCGATGACGTCGAACACGACGTCGGCATCTCCGGCGTCCTCCAGCCGGTCCGCCTGGAGGTCAAGGAAGAGGTCGGCGCCCAGGCGGAGGGCGGTCTGCCGGTCGGCGGCCCGGCCGGTGGCGATCACCCGTGCACCGGCCTCCCGGGCGAGTTGGACAGCGACCGATCCGACACCCCCGGCCGCGCCGTGGATCAGGACCGTCTGTCCGGCCGTGAGTCGCCCGTGATCGAACAGCCCCTGCCACGCGGTCAGCCCCGAGACGGGCAGCGCGGCGGCCACGGTGTGGCCGACATCCGCGGGGAGCGGGGGCAGATTGCGGGCCTCGACCGCGGTGTACTCGGCCAGCGATCCGTCCCGGGTCCAGTCGGCCAGGCCGAAGACCCGCTGGCCGAGGGTGAGGCCGGTGGTCCCGTATCCCAGCTTGTCGACCACGCCCGACAACTCGTGCCCGGGCACGCTCGGGGTCCGGTCGCGGCCTGCGCGGTCGGTCCACGTCCCGGGCCAGCTGAGTTCTCCGCGCGTGAAACCGGCGGCGTGGACCCGCACGACGACATCGTTCTCGGCAGCGTGCGGATAGGGCAGTTCGGTGAGGGCGAGTCCGCCGGCACCTGCGTCGGGGTCGCGGACGGTGATGGCCTGCATGAGGAGTCCTCGGAGCGAAGGGGTGGCGCGTACAGGCACACGATGCCCGGACCGGCCACCGGGGCACGCGATGTGCCGTGCTCTCGACCGTATGCTCCAGTCGTCCCGTCCGCGTGGGCCACTTCGGCGCCCGCGGTATGCGCCACCCCCGCACACCGGTGCCGGCGCACAGCAGGCCGGGCGCGGCTGCGACCGGCCTGCCGGAGCGGCCCGGACGAGGTGGGCGTTCCCGCCCACCGGAGCTGTCCCCGCCCGCCGGGCGGTCCACGGCCGTTGCCGCCGGGGCCGGGCGCCCCGAACGGCCGCCGTGACGCGTCGGACGGGGCGGATTGAACCCCCACCACCTGGGCATACGCAGCTGGACACGGTGAACGTCCTGCCGTTCCAGGTCAGGGCGGGTGGCAGGAGAGTGGTGAGTGAGGATGGCCCGGCGGACGACGGCGGACTCGAAACGGCAATCCCCGCCGGTGGATCGCGACGAGGCACAGAAGCCTCCTCTGCGACGGGGCGGCTACGACCCGGCCGACTACGCCGTGCATGTGGTGCGCAGTGCCGAGGAGGCCGGGGTTTCACCCCTGCTGGTGATGACCGTGCTCCACAACGAGGCGTACAAACCGCACCATCCGCTCCTGGAACGGCTGTGGCAGTGGTGGAAGCCCGGCGCCTCCTTCGGAGTGGCCAACATGCACCGGATGACGTTCGAAGAGGTGCGCAGGACGCACGGCCTCTCAGAGCGCTGGCAGGACCTGCGCGACGACCCCGCGTTCGCCGTGCACGCGGCGGCCCTGCATCTGAAAGACCTCGACCGGGTCCTTCCGGAGCGACATGTGCGCCGCTACACCCGCGACGAACTGCTCGCCCTGGGGTACAACGCGGGCGAACGCAACATGCGGGCCTTCGCGCGTGGGGTACCACCGGGCCCCATGGCCCGGTCGTACCTGCGCCGTTACCGGGCCCACCGCAGTCGGGCGGCCGGGATACTGGCGGACCGCGGCAGGCCGCAGGACGCCGTGACCGGCTGAGCTGCGGCGAGGACGGGGCAGCGCCGCCCGGGGCAACCGGTCGAGCGCGTCACGGCGGAGACCCGGGCTCGTTCGGTACCGGGGACGGGCGTACCGGCTGGAGGTGTGCCACGTCCGCGGTTCGGACGGCTGTTGTGCGCGGCCTCGAAGGACGGTTGGATCGGGCAGGGGCCGGGTGCCCCGGGCGCCGGAACGGGAGGCGCCCGACGCGGAGCCCGTCCGGGAGCCGAGCGGCGCTGCCGAGGGGATTGCCGTGGAGTGGTCAACGGGATTGCTCGGCTTCGCCGCCGGGCTCCTGATATCGCTCACCACCGCGCCCGTGGGTGTCTCCGGTGCCGTCTTCCTGCTGCCGGTGCAGGTCAGCCTGCTGGACGTGCCGAGTCCGGCCGTGACACCCACGAACCTGCTCTACAACGTCGTGGCCGGTCCCGGCGCTCTCCTGCGCTACCGGCGTGGCGGGCGACCGGCCGGGACCCTGACCCGCCTCCTCGTCACGGGTACCGTTCCCGGCGTCGTCGTGGGCGCGGTGATCAGGGTCTTCGCCGTCCCGGGCCCGCGTGTCTTCCGTCTGCTCGTCGCCATGCTGCTCCTGCCGCTCGGGCTGTGGCTGTGGCTGCGGACGGTACGTCCCGCGGCGGCCGGCACCCAGCGGCAACCGTCACCGGGAGCGACGAGGACACTGGCCCTCGCCGTCGGCGTGGTCGGCGGCGTCTACGGGATCGGGGGCGGCTCCCTGCTCGGCCCGATCCTCGTGGGCCGCGGAGCGCCGGTCGCCACCGTCGCACCCGCCGCACTCGCCTCCACCTTCGTGACATCCGTCGTCGGCGCGGCGACGTACGCGCTGCTCTCCCTGGCCGCCACGGGCGACGTCGCCCCCGAGTGGCTGCTGGGCTTCTCCACGGGGGCCGGAGGCCTCCTCGGCGGATACCTCGGAGCACGGCTGCAACCGCGCCTGCCCGAGACCGCGCTCCGCCTCCTGCTCGGCACCCTCGCCGCGGCCGTGGGCGCGCTCTACGCGGTCCAGGCGCTGCGCTGACCGCGGCATCCACCGGCCGCCGAGCACCCTGCGCCGTCCGGACGGACCCGCACCGATCGGCCGGCGGGCATCGCTACCCCCGGACCGCCGCCAGCAGCCATACCACCGGGAGGGCTAGGACACCGAGGGCGACGCCGCCGAGCAGGGACGCCAGCCAGACGAAGACGTAGCCGTCACCGGAGAGGAGGCGCCCGCGCCGGGCGCAGACGAGCAGCCAGTGGGCGGGGAGGAGGAGGCTGGCGGCCGTGGCGGTGGCGAACGTGACGTTCTCGGCGGCGGCGAGGGGTGAGGGCTCGAAGACCGCGTCACCGACGCGTCGGACGTCGAGCCGGGTGGCCGGCCGGAAGTCCCCGGAGGCGGAGCGCAGCAGCATGGGCCGCGCCGCCGTCGCGCCGGCGGACGAGGGCGCGGAGGACGGCGTGTACGTGCCCCGGCAGTGGGTGTCGGTGCCCTCGAACCCTTCGTAGCAGCCGCTGACCACGAAGGTGCCGGTCGGCCCCATGATGCCTGTCAGCGCCCCCAGCCGGGCGCCGAACAGCAGCCACACGACGGCGAGGCCGCCCGCGAGCCACAGCACGGCGAAAGCACCGGCCACCCGCCAGAGCCAGTTCCGGCCTGTCCGCCCCATGCGACGCCCCCCGCCACCCGCCGTCCGTCCGAGGACGCCCTACCCGGCGGGAGTGCCGCGGAACCGCACACGCTTGCGGACGTTGCCCGGGCGGGAACCGGGCGGCCGCACGGGAGGGCGGTGACGAGACCGGCCGCACGGGAAGGCGGTGACGAGGCCGACCGCACGCCGGTCGGCTTCCTCGCGCCTCTTCGCGGCCGGGGGCCGTCGGCGGACGAAGGCGCCCCGGTCCTATCGGCTGCGCAGGAGGAGCAGGGCGATGTCGTCGGTACGGGCGTGATGGAGGTCGGCGTGATGGAGAAGGCCGGCCGCCAGGTCGTCCAGGGGGAGGTGGCCGTTCGTGGTGAGGTGGTGGGCGAGGGCGCTGATGGAGTCGGTGATGTCGGTACCGGGGGTCTCCACGAGGCCGTCGGTGTAGAGGGCGAGGAGGGACCCGGCGGGCAGGGGGACGGTGGTGACCGGGTAGTCGTCCTCGGTACACAGACTGACGCCGAGCAAGGGCCCGGGCTCCACGTCGAGCGCCGTGGTGCGCGGCGCCGCGTCGGGGCTGCGCAGAAGCGCGGGCGGATGTCCGGCGCTCGCCAGGTGGAGGACCTGGTTCGACAGGTCGATGTGGATGTACAGACAGGAGACGAACAGATCGGTCTCCAGGTCCATCAGGACGCGGTTGGTGCGGGCCAGGACCTCGCCGGGCCGGGTGCCGGCGGTCGCGTGGACCGCCGTGCGGACCTGGCCCATGAGGGCCGCGGCCTTGATGCTGTGCCCCTGCACGTCCCCGATGACGGCGGCGGCACTGGTGTCACCGAGCCGGATCAGGTCGTAGAAGTCACCGCCGATGTCGATGCCGTGGGCGGCCGGCAGGTAGCGGGCGGCGACGGCCAGGCCGGGCAGGTGGGGCAGCGTCACCGGCAGAAGGGCCTGCTGCAGACCATGGGCGAGGTCGTGCTTGGCGTCGTACAGGAGCGCCCGGTCCATGGCCTGGGCGATGAGCCCACCCAGTGACACGAGCACGGCGCGATCCCTCGCGTCGAAGGGGTGCGGGTTCTCGTAGGACAGCACGCAGCAGCCGACCCGCCGCTCGGAGACCACCAGCGGGAGGAACGCCCAGGCCCGCTTACCGCTGAGGACGGCCGCCCGCGGATGGGCGCGGGTCATTTCGGCGGGGTCGGCGAAGAAGGACGGAGTGCCGCTGCGCAGCGCGTGACCGGCGGGAGTGAGGTCGGTGTCGAGAGGCAGGCCGTCCAGGCGTGCCACGCTCCGCGGGTCGTAACCCCGGTGCCCGATGATCCTCAGGCGCCCGGCGTCGGCGACGGAGATGACCATCCCCCGGGCCTCGAAGGCGGGCAGCACCTGGTCGGCCACCATGTCGACGACGTCGGCCACCGTGACCGTCTGGCTCAGAGCGGCGGCCAGGTGGATCAGTTGGTGCACCCGTCCGGTGCCGGCCGTCTCCGGTGCCCCACCCAGGGCCGCGGTGACGTGGAGCGGCGGGGCGTCCGCCGGGGGCCGGCCGGCGCTGGGGGAGAGGAGGGCGCTGATGCCGGTGTCGCCGGGGTAGAGCCGGATGTCCAGCCAGTCGTCCGGCGGGCGCAGGGCGGTGTAGGCGACAGGCTCCCGGCTGAAGACCGCGGTGCGGTAGTGGTCCTCGTGGACCGGGTCGTCGAGCCAGGCCACGGATTGCCACGGCAGAGTGCCCATGAGGCTGTCGGAACCGCGGCCGAGCATCCGGGCAGCCGCCTCGTTGAGGTAGGTGATGCGTCCCTGCAGGTCGAGGCTCAGGGCACCGACGGGCAGCCGTTGCAGCAGGTCCGCGGCGGCCAGCCCGGTCTGCGCCGGGTCAGGTCCGGGCCGGAGCAGAGGTACCGCGCGCGGCAGGTCGGGGATACGAGGCGGGCCGGGTACCTGGTCCAGGGCCTGGGCGACGCGGCTCGCGCTGGACAGGATGTGCCCGCGTTCGCGCCGGGTCAGTGACGGAGGGCGTTCCTTGGGCCACACCAGCACCAGCACCCCCCAGGGGCGAAGACCGCGCAGGGGGGCGAAGGCGAGCGCGAACTGGTACGGCAGCCCGGCCGCCGCGTTCGGATACAGACGGGCCATGTCCTCCTGCCGGCCCACCCAGACGAGGTGGTCCTCCCGAAGTGCCTCGGACAGCGGACCGGCGGCCGACACGGCCACCCGCCGCCACGGTTCCGCAGCCCTCACCGGCAGCCCGCAGACGGCTGTCAGACAGAGCACCGGCTCGTCCGGCGCGAGCAGGTACACGCCCGCGGCCAAAGCGCCCGTACTCTGCACGGTGGCGCTGAGAACCTGGTCCAGCGACGCTGCGCGTTCCGTAGCCGCCCTGTCATCACTCACATATACGACAGTAAGCCGCTGAAGGCGTAAAAAGGTCATGTGAGAGGTGGCCGTGGTGAGGGAGGTTTCACGCGGCGGCGGCGTATCCACGGTCGTGGCGGTCCACGCCGGGTGCCGCGGCCTTGTCGGCGTCGGCCCCCTCCGGTTGCCGCGGCCGTGTCAGCGGTGACCGCGCGGGTCCCGGCAGCTCAGGCCGCCCGAGGGCCGGAGCGGACGGAGCCGACGGCAGGCGGTCGAACACCGAGCCCGGGATACTCACCACGGGCGCCCCAGTGCGGCGCAGCGCCCGACCCGTCGACCCAGGGGAGGCGGCCGAAAAGGCGGCCAGGTCGAAGCCGGAGGCGTTCTTGTCGGTGCACCGCAGTTCGTTGGCCGGAATGCCGACGTCCTCGGCGGCCGAGGCGTTGCCCATCACCACCATGCGTCGCATCGGGGCCGGTCGGTCCAGGCCAGCCCGGCGTGCCGCCGCCCTGTCGACCACCACGTCGAACCGGCGCAACTGTCCGGTCAGGGGACGCGATTGCTCACGGCCCAGGGGCTGGTACGGAACGTGCGATGCGGAATCCGACGTCGTCGATGCGGAACGTCGGATGGCTGCGCCGCCTCACCGACGCCCGGCAGCTCCAGTGCTCGTCGGCCCATCCGCCGCCGCGCAGGACGCGGTAGGTTCCGTAGACCTCGGCGTCGTAGACGTCCCAGCACCAGTCCCACACGTTGCCCAGCATGTCGTACAGCCCCCAGGCGTTGGGCTTCCTGCCGTCGACGGGATGGATGCGCCCGCCGGAGTTGTCCCGGTACCAGGCGACCTCGTCGAGTCCGCCGTACCGTGCTCCCGTGGTCCCCGCACGACAGGCGAGCTCCCATTCGGCCTCCGTCGGCAGCCGGTACCCGTCAGCGGTGGTGTCCCATTCGGCCGTCGAACCGTCGACGCACAGGTCATAGGCGGGCGTCAGCCCCTCGCGCCGGGACAGCGCGTTGCAGAACCGGACGGCATCCCACCACGACACGCCCTCGACCGGCAGCCGCTCACCCCGGGAGCTACTGGGCCGCCGCCCCGTGACGCGTGCGTATCGGGACTGGGTGACGGGGAACGCCGACATGCGGAACGCTTGGACCTCGACCGGCCAACTGCTGTTCGTCCGGCGGTCCGACAGTGTCACCAGCCCGGACGGGACCGCGACCATGTCGTTTCCTGCTCCGGTTTCCACGGGGCGTCACTCTATCCGGCCCCCGCCCACCGCCTGCCGTTTCTCCGTGAGAGATCGGTACCGGCGGGTGCCGCGACGACCGTCACCGCCACCGGGCGAAGGCCTGGCCCGACGGCCGCTTTTTTCCGTCTTCACCCGGGATCGGATAGCTCGCTGTCCAGCGTGCAGAAATCTATGGCGACGGCAGTAGACATTGGTCAGTGGTGTGGCTATGGTTTCTCTCGTAACCAGGAAGTCAGCAGGGCCCGGCAGGAACGAACTGCCGGGCAGTCGTACCCGAAGTGCCGGCTCAGCGCCGGTCTGAAGCACGGTGCGGTGGCGGAGTCGCGAAGCCAGGGTTGTTGCAGGACGGCGACGGGACTGGCGACCGGACCGGGTGGCCCGCAGTGATCAGGGGCCGCCACGAGCAGTACCGCAGCGAAGCAGTTGAAAGCAGTACCTCGGTGAAGGCGTCGGCTGCGGACGCGCGCACCGGGAAGTCCGGCAGTGGGGTTCTGAGCCGATGAGGATGCAGGACGGGCGACGGGGCTGGCTGTCGGACAGGGCGGTGCTCGACAGGCCGTCCGACGGCTCCGACGAGAGCCGCACGCAGTTGATCACCAGAGGGAAGAACGGAGGAGCGAGGCGCCATCAAGGATCGCCCGGGCGGAAGTTCGGAGTCCGGGTACCGCAGGACATCGATAGTGAGGTGGTCTCCGGTCAAGCAACCGCGATCCCCGCGGAACGCTCCCACCCCCCGGGAGCCGGCGCGGAAGAAGAGTCCGGCGCAGCACACATGCCGGCAGATGGTGTAGCAGTTCCTTCGGGGCCCTGGTGCCGTACCGGCACCA
>NZ_JBEXWB010000127.1:0-16048 GCF_040629645.1 Streptomyces sp. NPDC005899
ATCAAGCCGGCCTGACCTCGGCACGCCACCGTGCACGCCCGGAAGAGGGCGGGCAGCGTGCCGTCACCCGGCCGCTCCTGGTACACGGCTGCAGCGTGACCGCAGCGGTATCAGGGCCTTCCACGTTCCGAGGATGCGTATTCTTCTCGGGGTCCGCGGACACCGTGGAAGGAAAGGCGGCGGGGATGAGCGGAAGCGGGGGCGGGGCCGGGGCGCCGTGGAGTCCGTACGGAGGACAACCGCCGGGACCGGGCTCTCCCCTCCCGCCGGTTCCCGGGCGGCGGCTTACCTTCGGACGTCTGTTCAACCCCATCGCTGTCGGGCGGGCGGTGTTCACGCCGTCCCGTCCGGACCGGGTGCACGACCCGGCGGTGAAGAGGGTGCAGGTCCTGCGGACCGTCGTGGGCCTGGTCGCCCTCACGTGGATGATGGTGTCCTACGGGCTGGCTTCGGACGCGGACGCCCTCGTGGACGACCGCTTCGCCCAGATCCGTACGACGCTCATCACCCTCGGCATCACGTTCCCCGTCGCCGTCGGCGTCTTCATCGCGGCGGCCCGTCCACCCAACCGGCGCCTGTTCCTGCGCCGCGTGGGCAAGCCCGCCGGCGCGCTGCTCGCCCTGGTCGTCGCGCTCGCGGTACCCAGGATGATCACCGGGCTGGGCTACGTGACCGAGGAGACGGACTGGACCGCCTCGAGCGGGCGGGTGGTGCTGCTGTTCGGCATGGGCGCCTTCCTGCTGTGGCTCGTGCCCTTCGTCTTCTACGGCATCGCCCAGTCGCTCGTACACGTCTTCCGGACGGCGGACCTGCACGAGACGGTTCCGCCGCTGCTCGCGTCGCTGCTGGTCTGGGAAGTCGCGCTCTTCGACGTGTTCCGGGGGGCCTACGACGGCGTGCCGCTCGGCGCGCGGGTTGCGTTCACCCTGGGCGCCCCTCTGTCGGTCTCCGCCGTGGCGATGTGGGAGCTGCGACGGTTGCGCAGGCGGCACGGCATCACCCTGCGCGGGGCACTGCTCCGCTGACCGGCCGTAGCGGTCTGCCGTCGTCGGCCGCCTGCTGGCCCGCGCCGGGGGCCGCGGGGCGCGGTGGGAGGCCCTGGCCGACCGGGCCGGGCGCCGCCGGGCCGCGGGACGGAACCTGACCTAGGGTCGGGCGGAAGCCGCGGCGACGCAGAACTCGTTGCCCTCCGGATCGGCCATCAGGACGTGGTGGCCTTCGAACCTCTCCAGGACGGTGCCGCCCGCCGCCACCAGGCGCTCGGACTCCGTGGTGATCCGTACCCATCGCTCGTCGGCGCTCCCGTGACCCGGCACCCGGATGTCCATGTGGAGCCGGTTCTTGGCCGTCTTCGGCTCGGGGACCTTGAGGATGCACAGCCGGGGGCCCTCGCCGTCGGGGTCGCAGAGCCACGCGCCCTCCTCGACGGAGTCGTCCTCCGGCAGGCCGAAGTGCGCGAACCACTCCGCGCGTGTGGAGAAGGGCGCAGGCGGTGGTTCGTCGACGTAACCGAGTGCCGTCTTCCAGAAGACGGCGATCCGCTGCGCGTCCGCGCGGTCCAGTGTGAGATCGATCAGCGCTGCCATGGTGGGGACCGTACTGCCTGCCTCCGGGAGTCAGGCCTCGGCCGGGCACCCGACCCCCGGCGCACCGCCTGAGCCGATCGGGTGAGGCCCTTCCGCCCGACGGCCCAATCGGAGCCCCGCCGGGGCGGCCGTCGCGCGCGTACGTGATTGCCTGATCCGCCGCCGGGCACCGGTGCTCAGGCAGATCCGGGCGATGCAGCGAGGAGACGGCATCATGGCTTCCCACGTCGAGACGGTACGAGTCGCTCCGCCGGCCGACCTGCTCAAGGGCCAGACGGCGCTGGTGACGGGTGCCAACTCGGGCATCGGCAAGGGAACGGCCCTCGCGCTGGGCCGGGCCGGGGCCGACGTGGTGGTGAACTACGTCAGCGATCGGGAGGCCGCCGAGCAGGTGGTCGACGAGATCACCTCGTACGGGGTGCGCGCGGTCGCCTGCGAGGCGGACGTCTCGCAGGAGAGTCAGGTCGCCGCGATGATCGACCGGACGGTGCGGGAGTTCGGGACCCTCGACATCCTGGTGGCCAACGCCGGCATGCAGCGTGACGCCAAGGTCACCGACATGACTCTCGCCCAGTGGCAGAAGGTGCTCGACGTCAACCTCACGGGCCAGTTCCTCTGTGCGCGCGAGGCGGTCAAGGAGTTCCGCCGGCGCGGGGTGGTGCCGGAGGTCTCACGGGCGGCCGGGAAGATCATCTGCATGAGCTCCGTGCACCAGCTCATTCCCTGGGCGGGTCACGTCAACTACGCCACTTCCAAGGGCGGCGTGCAGATGATGATGCAGACCCTGGCGCAGGAACTCGCGCCGGAGAAGATCCGGGTGAACGCCGTCGCCCCCGGTGCGATCAGAACACCCATCAACCGGAGTGCCTGGGAGACGGCTTCGGCCCGCGAGGACCTCCTGCGCCTGATCCCCTACGACCGGATCGGTGACCCGGAGGACATCGCCCACGCCGTCGTCCTGCTCGCGTCCGACCTCATGGACTACGTCGTGGGGACGACCCTGTACGTCGACGGCGGGATGACCCTCTTCCCCGGGTTCGCGACCGGCGGCTGAGCCGTCACGGGTGGCGAGTCCGTGGCACGTCCTCACCATGGCGAGACTTGCCACTCGTGACCGGCCGGAAGCCGGACCGGACGTGCGCTCGACTTCCGTCTCCGGTGCGCGGTGGCTGAGCACGCGCCGCCCCGGCCTCCCCGCGCCTCGCCCCCGTACGGCCCTCAGGGCATCGGGACCGCCGCGTCTGTGCGGCGGATGGCCTGGACCACTCCGTCCCCGGACGTCGCGACGCCAGGACGAAGGGCCCTCCCTGACCTACGCTGGTCAGTCAAGGGTGAAAGGGGTCAGAGATGGATGAATACCCCCTGATCGAGGACCACGGCCTGATCGGCGACCTCCAGGCCGCGGCGCTCGTCACCACGGACGCGACGATCGACTGGTTCTGCTGTCCGCGTTTCGACTCACCCAGTGTCTTCGGGGCCCTGCTCGACCGCCGGCGGGGGGGCCACTTCTCGGTCGGGCCGGCAGCGGACACCTACACCACCAAGCAGCTCTACCACCCCGACACCGCCGTGCTGGTGACGCGCTTCATGACCGACACCGGGGCGGGCGAGGTGGTCGACTTCATGCCGGTGATAGGCACCACGGCCACCGGCCGGCACCGCCTGGTCCGGATGCTGCGCTGCGTCCGGGGCAGCATGACGTTCGAAGGCGAGATAGCGCCGCGCTTCGACTACGGCCGTCAGCCGCATGAACTCCACCTCACCGAACACGGGGCGTTGTTCACCTCGCGGGACCTGAACCTCGCCGTCCATGCCGTCCGGGCACCGCAGGACGAGCGGTTGCTCGACATCCTCTCCGGCGACAGTGACCTGCGCTTCAGCCTGACGCTGAAGGCGGGGCAACAACGCGGGCTGGTCGTGGAGTCGGCCCCCGACGGGCCACCGCACGAGGTACGGGCGGACGACCTCAAGCAACTGTTCGACGGCACCGTCCGGTTCTGGCGCACCTGGCTGGGCCAGTCCACCTACTCGGGCCGCTGGCGGGAAGCGGTGGAGCGTTCCGCGGTGACGCTGAAACTCATGACCTACGCGCCGACCGGCGCCCTGGTCGCCGCCCCGACGGCGGCTCTGCCCGAACAACTCGGGGGTGAGCGCAACTGGGACTACCGCTTCACCTGGATCCGCGACGCGTCGTTCTCCGTGTACGCCCTGCTGGGCATGGGTTTCAGGGAGGAGGCCGCGGCGTTCAGCGACTGGCTGCACGACCGCGTCAGGGAAGAGGCCGGCCACGGCGACGGCACCGGGCCACTGAACATCATGTACCGCGTCGACGGCTCCTGCGACATGACCGAGGAGACCCTGGAGCACTGGGAGGGGTACCGCGGCTCCGCCCCGGTCCGCATCGGGAACGGAGCGGCGACCCAGCGGCAGCTGGACATCTACGGTGAGGCGCTCGACAGCATCTACTTCGCGCACCAGCACGGCATGCACCTGGACCACCGGGGCTGGACCGCCATGCACACCCTCCTCGACTGGCTGGTCGACCACTGGGACCGGCCCGGAGAAGGGCTGTGGGAGACCCGCGGCGGCCGGAAGGACTTCACCTACGGCCGTGTGATGTCCTGGGTGGCCTTCGACCGGGCGATCCGCATCGCCTACGACGACGGCCGCCCCGCGTCCCAGGGCCGCTGGGTGGATGCCCGCGACGCGATCTACGCCCAGGTCATGGACCGGGGCTGGGACGCGGGGAAGCAGGCATTCGTGCAGCACTACGGCGACGACGTACTCGACTCGTCGCTGCTGCGGATGCCGACGGTCGGCTTCATCACGCCCGACGACCCGATGTGGAGGTCCACGCTGGACGCCATGGAACGCGAACTGGTCAGCGACAGCCTGGTCTACCGCTACAACCCCGAGGCGTCGCCCGACGGGCTGCGCGGGTCCGAGGGGACCTTCTCCCTGTGCACGTTCATGTACGTCGACGCCCTGGCCCGGGCCGGGCGTGCCGACCAGGCCAGGCTGGTCCTGGAGAAGATGCTGACCTACGCCAACCACCTGGGCCTGTACTCCGAGGAGATAGGCCTGACGGGGCAGCAGCTGGGCAACTTCCCGCAGGCGTTCACCCACCTCGCCCTGATCGACGCGGCGATCACCCTGGACGGGAAGCTCAACGGCACGCGCGGCGGGGCGTAGGACCGCGTCTGCCGGGCGGCGAGCGGAGGCGTCGCCCGGCAGACGTGGGAGGCGGCCACCCGCGGCCTGCCTACCCGGGCGGGCCGGAGCAGGTCACGGGCGTCCCGCTGCCCGGGTCTCAGGGGGGACGCTCATGGCTGACGCCGCCCTCGGCCACGGTTCACACTCAGGGACCGCGCCAGACGTTGGCGAAGGCCGTGTTCTCGATGGTCCGCCGCTGGCGCACGGCCTCCAGTTCCATCACCGCCTCGTGGACGGAGGCCACCACGGTCGTCACCGTGTCGTCGGTGAATCCGGGCTCGTCGCCGGATCGCCCACCGTCGACGCCCACGACCGAGGCGAGGGCCGCCAGGACGGGCTCCTTCTCCTCCCACCGGACGGCTGCCCGGCGGCTGTTGGGCGTCTCCACGGGTTCCACGCGTGAGGGGCCGAACGGCAACCGGCCGCTCCGCTTCCGCGCCAGTTCGCCGTCCTCTTCCAGCACGGCCTGGTATGCGGCCGAGAGGTCCCGGCCCCGACGCCACAACCAGTCCTCGATCCGCTCGTGAGGTGGCTGCCGGACGAGCTGTGCCGCGGCCTCCCCGAGCAGACGGTCGTCGGGTGCCGGCGGCCCGCCCGGCACGATGCGGTCGTCGTCCACCGTGACGGTCCCCGCGCCGAGGAGGTCGATCAGCTCGGCTCCGGCGAGTGCGAGCGACAGGTCACCCTGCCCCACGGCATGCTCCTGCCCCGGGTCTACGGCGATGAGAAACAGGTCTTTCGCCGTGCTCATATGTACGGCTCCCCTCGGAGACTGCGGCAGAGGTGCGTCCCACCGCCCCCGGCATACGTGCGGCGACGGAAACGGCGGCGAAGCGTGCTGTCACGACCAGTATCGCCTCCGCCCGCCGGGCCGGAGCTCTCGCGCGGTGAAAGAGTGGACAGGCCGCGCGGTGGACGACGTCCGGAAGAGGGTGCGGGCCGACGCCGCCGGAAGGACACGTGCCCGGCCCGAACAGGCTCCGCGACGACGTGAACCCGCTTCCCACGCGTCCAGCCGGGAGTATTTCTCCACCGGCGCCGAGAACGCGGCCGGTGTGCCCTCAAGCGGTCACCGGTCACCCGTCGTCCGTCACCCCGGAATCGGCCACTGTGGGACCGCTCACCGCGAGAGTGATCCCCTGACCCGGCCACCTCAGCGGGCGTGGCCCGGGTGCGCCCGGACGGATCCATGCCTGACCAGGCGCGGAGCGCCCCGCGGAACGCCGGGAAACCCGGATCACGGAACCGCGGCGAACTGTACGTGGGCGAGGGCGTACTCCGTCGGAGAGGGGGTACACGCGGGGTCGCCGGCACACGCGACGACGCGCGGCCCGCACCCGGAGTGGATCGATCACCGAAGGAGAACCTGCTGTGCTGACACCCAGTCCTCAGGACCTGCGAGTAGCTCTGGCACGCTACGCCGACGCCCGTATCGAGGACGCCCGCCGTTCCACGGACGCCACGGTCCGAGCGGTCGAGGACGCCACCTACACCCTGTGCGTGATGACCGGCACCCGGGAGATCTCCCAGGCGCTCCACACCGCCGACACCATGCTCGGTCCGCGCCCTGCGAAAACCTACCGCGCACACCCCCTGACGGCTCCCGAGCAGGGCGACCGCCTCCAGGCCGCCTGAGCCGACGCGATCACCGTGCTGTCTGCCGGCCGGGGCGCGCAGGCCCCGGCCGCACACCCCGCGACGCTTCGGGAACAGCGAACGGCGCCACCGTCATCGTCCGGTGGCGCCGCGTCTCGTCTACTGCGGGACGGTGACCAGGGCTTCGTAGTACGCGCCCAGCGACCGCAGGTAGAAGAGGTCACCGGTGTCCTGGTCGCGCTCGAAGCGCGGGGCGTCCATGATCTCGTCCTTGGTGCACGCCACCGTGATCACCCGGGCCGAGTCGTCGACCGCGCTCACCATGCCCGCCGGTACGACGACGCTCCTGCCGAACTTCCAGACTCCTGCGTCGACCACCAGGTGATCGAAACCGGGAACCTGCGAGACCCTGACGACACTGCCCAGACTGCCGTCCCGGGTCTCCACTCCGTAATCGACCATGTCGTCGCCCAGCACGCGGTTCACATGTGCCGGACAGGCCCAGACCGTGTCCATCGTCGCCTCCTCATGGCGGCCGCCGAATCCGGCCGCGGGTCTTCCATATGCCCCAGCATCCGGAGATGAAGCGGCCTGGATCCTGCGTCCGGCCGATTCGCTCGGACGCACCAACTCGTACGCCTCGACAGCGCCTCGGCGTGCGCCGTACCCCCGGCCGCCGAGGCGTCCACGCCGACGGAGAAGGATTCGGTCACGCTGCCGACCCGGTCTCGAGGGCGTGCGGCACACACCGGCCCACGCCGCCGCGCGTGCCCGGGCACCGCAGGTGCTCCCGCGGGCCGGGCAGGGCGGTCCGGCGGACCGCCCGGGGTTCCGCCGCCGGCGGTCGTGGCTCATGCACACGGGGCGTGCGCCGGTACGGTGCCGGGCTCCCGCCGGGGACTCGGTGCCTCCGCACACAGGGGAGACACCGGGGCGGCGTCGCCAGGCCCGCTCGACACACGGTCCGTCGCATGTGCCGAGACTTTACCCAGGGTGACACCCTTGTCCTGTCATTCACGTCAGGGCGTGTCATGCCCGCACCTCGCGCGTCGGACGGCCGGGACGCTGCGCGTGGGCGGGCCGACGGATGCAGGCGGCGTACGCCGGAGGTGAGCCGTTCGGCGGGGTGGCGACCTCCTGGAACCGACCTTCGTGCTGTGGGGCGTCCCCTGGCCGGCAGCATCACCGGACTCCCGGGCGCCGGCACCCACGTGTCCGAAGGGGCCGTGGCACGTGCCGGGAGGAGGGCGAGCAGGGTGGTCTTGCCGGCACCGTCCGGTCCGAGCAGAGCCCAGTGTTCGCCGGGCCGGACGGTCAGGGAAAGGTCACTCAGCGACGTGTTGCCGTCGCGGATGACCTCCACGTCACGCGTCTGGATCACGGGAGCCGCTGTCACGAGGTACCTCCTGGGGAGCGGTTGGCCGCGGCCAGGACCGCGTGCACCGACGCGGTCAGCACGGAGGTGTCCCGGCCCGCCCCCCAGCAGGTCACCCCGTTCACACGGCACTCGGCGTAGGCCACGGCGTGACTGCCCGGCCCGCTGCTGGTGGAGTGCTCGCTGTAGCCGAGGATCTCGACCGTGAGGCCGACGGCACGCAGCGCGCCGGTGAGGGCGGAGAGCGGTCCGTTGCCGGTGCCGTGGCAGGAGTGCTCCTGTCCGTCGGTCCGCAGGACGCAGTCGAACCGGTGCTCGCCCGGCGCGGGCTCCGTCGCGTTCCACGAGACCAGGGTGATGGGCCCGTCCTGGGCCGGCGCGACATAGGTGGTGCGGAAGAGGTCCCACAGTTCCCGGTGGCCCAGTTCCCGGCCGGTCGTGTCGGTCACGTGCTGCACCCTGCGGGAGAAGTCCGGACGCATCGAACGGGGCAGGTCCAGCCCGTGACGGGTGTGCAGGAGATGCGCGATGCCCCCCTTGCCGGACTGGGAGTTGATGCGGATGACCTCCTCGTAGGTACGCCCGATGTCACACGGGTCGATGGGCAGATACGGCACCGCCCACGGCGCCTCGTCCTCGGCGAGACCCTGTTTCGCGGCCTGCTCCGCGTGATGGGCCATGCCCTTCGCGATGGCGTCCTGATGAGTGCCGGAGAAGGCCGTGTGCACCAGATCGCCCCCGTAGGGGTGGCGGGGATGCACCGGCAGCCGGTTGCAGTGCTCCACCACCTCGCGCACCGCGTCGATGTCGGAGAAGTCGACCATCGGATTGACGCCCTGCGCGTACAGGTTGAGTGCCAGGGTCACCAGATCGACGTTCCCCGTGCGCTCACCGTTGCCGAACAGGCAGCCCTCGACGCGCTGCGCCCCTGCCAGCACGGCGAGTTCGGCACACGCGACACCGGTGCCGCGGTCGTTGTGCGGGTGGACGGAGAGGATCACCGAGTCGCGACGCCCCAGGTGGCGGTCCATGTACTCGATCTGGTCCGCGTACACGTTGGGCGTGGCGATCTCGACGGTCGCCGGCAGATTGTGGATCACCGGCCGGTCGGGGCTCGCCTCCCACAGTTCGCTCACGCTGTCGCACACCTCCAGGACGAAGTCCGGCTCGGTCAGGTTGAAGACCTCCGGGGAGAACTCGAAGCGGATGTCGGCGCCCGGCCGCTCCTCGGCCCTTCGCATCAGGTGGCCGGCGGCGTCCAGGACCAACCGGTGGACCTCGGTACGGGAGCGGGTCAGGACGACGTCCCGCCAGGTGGGCGCCGTCGCGGTGTAGAGGTGCACGAGGGTGCGGGGGAGATCTTCGACAGAGGCGATGGTCCGGTCGATCAGGTCCTCGCGGGCCGCGGTGAACACGGAGACGGTCACGTCGTCGGGGACGGCTCCGCTGCCGGCCAGGTGCCGCACGAAGTCGAAGTCGGCCTGGCTGGCGGACGGGTAGCCGACCTCGATCTCCTTGAAGCCCATGGTGACCAGGAGATCGAACATCCGGCGCTTGCGCGCTGTGTCCATGGGTTCGGCCAGTGCCTGGTTGCCGTCGCGCAGATCGACCGGCACCCACAACGGGGCCCGCTCGATCCGGTTCGACGGCCAGGTGCGGTCCCTCAGGGGGAGGTCGACCCGCTGATGTGCCGGCCGGTACCGGTGGTGGGGCATCGCACTCGGACGCTGGGGATTCCAGTGCGGCGCATCCGCGGGGAGTTCGCCGGTGGGGGTGCGCAGGGTGGGAAAGAGCCTGCTGTCGGATGGACTCGTCATGGGGTTCTGCGCTTCTTTCGGCCGACCTTCGTGCGACCGGCGCAGCCCCGGACCCCGCTGCGGGGTGCCGGTCGTGTCAGACCCCGCAGCGGCAGCCGAGAAGAACGAACCCGAGCAGCAGCATGCGAGGTACAGTAACGACAACTCAGGTCCTCAGACAACCTGGGAGGTGTGAAAGGTGAACCCCACATGTCACTGGGTGCCGTGAGGCCGTCCCCCCTGGTCGAACAAGCCGCGGAGCGCCTGCGCGAGCAGATCACCGGCGGCGAGTGGGGCGTGGGGACGAAACTCCCCGGTGAGACCACCCTCGCCGCGACCCTCGGCGTAGGGCGCTCCACCGTCCGCGAGGCCCTGCGGGCACTGGCCGGCGCGGGGTTGGTGCAGGCACGCCACGGGTCCGGTGTCTTCGTCATCGCGACCGAGCCCAAGGATGCCTGGTCCGCCCAGCTCCTCCGGGCGGTCATCACGGACGTCTACGAAGTGCGGACGCTCATCGAGGTGGAAGCCGCGAAGCTGGCGGCGCAGCGACGGACGGAGGACGACATCACCGCTCTGCGCGGAGCCCTGGCGAGGCGCCGCGAAGCCGCGGGCGCCGACGACACCGAGTTCGTGGAGGCCGACATCGCCCTCCACCGTGCCGTTGTCGCGGCAGCCCACAACCCGGTGCTCACCAGCCTGTTCACCGAGTTCGTGCCGGTGCTGCGGCGGCGGCTCGTCGACATGGCCGAGCTGCTCGGCCTGCGCTCCGACGACCCGAACCACGGGGACGCGGGCCATGCGGCCCTCGTGGACGCCGTCGTGCAGGGGGATGCCGAGGAAGCCGGGGAAGCGCTGCGGGGGGAGCTCCGGCACACCCTCGCCCTGCTCCGCACCCTCTGAGTCCACCGTGCCGTCCCTCGGCACACACGGCTTCGCCGGCCCAGGACGACCGCTGCCCGAACCGGACGCCCGGGTTCCCGCCCGGCGATCACCGCGTCCGCACCGGCAGTCGCCGATGACGACCGCGCCGGGTGCGTCCACACCGCGAGCGCCGATGCCTGTCGATGTCCTCAGCGTCCTCCCGGGCGACCCGGGCGACCCGGGCGAGGCGGCACGGCTCTGCGACGCGATGAGGGGCGACACCGACGACCGTGTCGCCCGGGGGGGCCGTCGGCCGCACGAGAGCCCGGCTGAGACCGATCCCGTGTTCGGCACCTGTAGCCGGGGCCGAGGACCACTGATCCACCAGGTCGGGCATTCCTTCAGGTAGCCGGGTTCCACTCGGTATCCGGCTGGGGCTCAGGGGCGGTCCAGGCCCCACGTCTGCAAGGCGTAGGGCCGCCCCTTCTCCTCGCCCCTGATCAGCGGTACGCCGAGCAACCTGAAACCGGCCCGGGTGGCGACAGCGACACTGGCGACGTTCTCCGCCTCGACCTCCAGGATCACCTGCCCCACGTCCAGCTGCTCGAAGGCGTACGCGGCCATCACCCGCACCGCGCGGGCGGCCAGCCCCCGGCCGCGGTGTGCGGGGCCGACCGCGTAACCGAGCTCCGTCCCTTCGGGCGACCGCCGCAGCATGACCTCACCGAGTGGGGCCGCGCCGTCCACGGTGATGGCGAGCAGGATGGTGGTTCCCTCGGCCCGCAGCCGGCGCGCTGTGTCGAGGCGTACTCGGGCGGCCGCCGCGTCGAAGGGGGAGACGATCGGCGTCCAGTAGGCGATGTCGGGGTGATCGAACAGCTCCGGCAACGCGGTGAGATCCTCCTCCGTCCAGTCACGGAGGACGAGGCCCTCACCCGAGAGCTCGATCCGCTCGGGCAAGGACGGAGTGGTGCTGCTCATTGCGCGGTGCCTTCCCTGGTTCGTGCAGACCGCACAGGATATCCGTCGGCGCAGCTCACCGGTACGGTCGGGGACTGCGCGCACTCCGCCCTCCCGGGCCCCTTGTCCGGACCGTCGCATCGAAGCCCGGTTCGGCGGCTCCCACGACCACCACGCTGGCCGGCTCTTCCTGCCGCCGGGAGCGAGGGCCGTCAGGGCTCCTCGTGGAGTCGTGGAGCGAGGTGATGTCCACCCTGCCTGGTCCGCGCCGGCCGCCGCCCGAGTCTCCGAGGCTCCGGAACGCCCGGTCTCCACCCTGTCGGACGGCCCGGCTGCCGGACGAGCCGTGCGACCGGCGGCCGCCGTGGGCCCCGCAGCGCCCGGCGGCAGCCGTGAGACAGCCGGACGCGATCCCTGCCGGATGTCTCGGGGCGGAAGCGCGTTGACTTGGAGTGCACTTCACGGAGCAGACTCCCTCCTCGTGCCCGACGGTCGGGCAGGAAGAAGGAAACCGCCATGAGATACCGCACCATAGGCACCGACCCGGCCCACCGCCGTGAGGTGAGCGTGCTGGCGCTCGGCGCGATGCTCTTCGGCTCGCTCACCGACGAGAAGACGTCCTTCGCCATCCTCGACCGCTACGCCGAGGCGGGCGGGAACTTCGTCGACACGTCCGACAACTACGCCTTCTGGACCGACGGCAGCCAGGGCGGGCACAGTGAGGAACTGCTCGGCAGGTGGAGGCGGAGCCGCGGCGTCGGCGACGGGATCGTCATCGCCACCAAGCTCGGCGCCCGCCCGCTGGCCCCTGGGACCAGTTACGTCGACAACGCGGAGGGCCTGTCGGCGACGACGATCCGCGAAGCCGCCGAGGCCAGCATGGAACGCCTCGGCGTATCCCGACTCGACCTGCTCTACGCACACATCGACGACCACACCGTGCCGCAGCGGGAGACCGTCGAGGGCTTCGGCGCACTCGTCACGGAGGGGATGGCCGGACTGCTCGGAGTCAGCAACCAGGCTATCTGGCGTGTCGAACGGGCCCGCGCCCTGGCCGCCGCGGCCGGACTGCCTGGTTACGAGGTGCTCCAGTACCAGTACAGCCTCCTCCGCCCCAGGGTCGACGTGCCGAGCGACCTCTTCCCGGACGGCAGCCTCGGCCACGCCGGACCGGAACTGTTCGGCTACCTGAGGGCAGAGCCCACCCTGACCCTGGTCGCCTACTCGCCCCTGCTCGCGGGCGCCTACGCCCGTGAGGACAAGCCACTGCCGTCGGATTACGACCACCCCGGGACCCCCGCCCGACATGCCGTGTTGCGCGCTGTCGCCCGGGAGACCGGGGCCACCGTCAACCAGGTCGTCCTCGCGTGGCAGATCGGTGCCGACCTGCCCGTCGTTCCTCTGGCCGGGGCGTCATCCGTCGCCCAACTGGAGGAGAACCTGGCCGCGGTGGACCTGGAGCTGACACCTGACCAGCGCGCCCGGCTCGACGCCGCGCACTGAAGCCCGGTGCGGGCGGCTCGCGCCACCTCTCACGCCGGTCGGCCGCGGTGGCCGTCTCGTCGGCGAAAGAAACGGGAGTGGCTGGTGTGCATCGCACCGAGCGGGGCAGAAGGGCTCGTGATCACTCCTGCGAGCAGGGGTGAAAGGGCGCGCCCGAAACCTGGGGAGGTCAAGGGCGCGCCCTTGCGTGTGCGGGCCGTCGGTCCGGCGTAAGGCTCGCGGAAGGCCGCCGGGTATGCCGCCGGGTATGCCGTCGGTCAGCGGGTGGCCGTCAGCGCCTCGCGAGCGCGCCGGTGAGGATCTCCCCGGAGAGCGGGGAGCCCTTCGTGGCGCGGGCCAGGACGAGCGCGCCCAGCATGGTGCACAGCCGGGTGATGCCGTCCTGGTCCTCGGTGGTCAGCCTCTCGGCGAAGCCACCCACTCCCTCGGTGAAGACACGACGGGCCTCGCGATCCCCGGGCGTGCGCGCCATGTCGCCGGCGAGCGCGGCCACGGGGCACCCGTCCCCCGCACCGTCGCGGTGCTCGTTCCGGTGCTCCAGCCGGGCGAGCGTACCCATCCGTCACTCCGTGGGCGCAGGAGATGACCACCGCTTCGAACAGTGAGCCCGGTTCCGGTTCCGTGGTGTTCCCCCGATGACGGGTGAGGGGCGGGAGGACGCCGGACCATGCGAACGAACGGGTGTGCCGCGAGGGCTGGGGCGACGCCAATCCCACGACCGGTGAACTACGGATTTCGCAGTCACAGCCCTCCGCTGACCTGTCTCCGGCGCGACGCTCGATCGTCGAAGTCGCCCGTTTTCCGCACCGAGAGCGCCTCGGTCGGCTCTTGTCCCGGTCCGCACCGGTGCCGGCCGAGCCGAAATGAAATTCCTCCGGTGCCCGAGGAGAATGCTTCATACGGGCATTTTCGGGAACTGGCGAATACGGGCGCACGAAGCAAAGTGTGTGGCCCTTCGGCAATAGTGACCCCGGACCCCGGAATGGAATGTGACGCATGAGCGAGACCACGCCTTCGCAGGCGGAAGGCGCACGCGAGGACGACGAGGACGCCGTCGACACGCTCCCGGATCCCCCTTCACAGGCGGAAGGGGAGCGGACCGAGGAGGACGACGAGGAGCCGGGCGGCAGTACGGCTCGGTGACCCGTGTGACCAGCACCGGTGAAAGCACGTGAGCACACGGGCTGACGCGGGTCCGGCACGGTGGCACCGGCACAGCGCGGTGAGGCTGCTCGACGCGACGGTCCGGCCCCGCACTGCGTGGCAATCGCGTCGACGGAGGAACAAGTCGTTCGGCGACGCCCACTGAACAGCACGGAAGAAGCCCGGTCGTCCATGAGTGGCACCGGGTCAGGCGAAAGGGAAGAGGCATGTCCGTTCCGGAGGAGAACCGACCGAAGACGGAGACGACCGATTTCGTCGTCAGCAAGAACGACAACCGGAAGCGGAGCGGATCAGCGAGGGCAAGAACATGCGGGAAGCCCTGGAAGAGGCGGACATCACCCCCGAGGACTACGAGGACTGAACGCCTGAACCGTGGTGCGGAGTAGTTCCCGTCCACTCCGCATCACGATTCGCACCACTTCTTACACTCGCCCCCCTCACTCACCGTCGATGGCTGTGCCGAACGGGCACGCGTCCCACGTCCGGGTACCGACCCGTACGCATGGCAGCGTGCAGTTGCCCCGGCCCGGGTCCGGATCGGGCGGCCAGGGCGTCGGCCACCACCCCGGTGACGAACGCGTAGACGGCCTTGTGGAGGAGGTCCACGACGAGTTCCGTACGCGGCCAGGTCTGCGGCGGGGCCCCGACCCCGGTGGCGTTCTCCAGAATCTGGTCGTTGGTCAGCCGGACCACGGTGAACTTCGCGGAGGCCAGTGGTCCGCGCAGCCCCGCGTGCGCCATCACCGAGCGCAGTACCCCGAGCAGCGCGCCCTGCCCGTAGTGCATCGCCCAGTTCACGGCCAATGGCTGTCGCCCGGTTGCTCGGCCGTTCCCGTCACCCGCTCCAGGGTGCGCGCCGGAACATGCGAGTCGGGCCGCCCGGTGAGCCGCTGTTCGGCCTTCTCGCCCAGAGTCATCACCACGACTCCGGCCGCACCCGCCACGAGCCCCTGCCACAGTGCACGTTTCATCATGGCGCCACGTGTACCCCCGCACCGGACCGCCGGTGTGCCGCCGGCGAGGCCGGTACACGTGCGGCAGCGGCTCACCACCCGGATGCGGGTACCCGTCCTGGCGCTCACCGGACGTCCCCCCGTCCGACCGCACCACCGGTTGCGTACGATCACCGTGCCGGTCCGGTGCGAGGCCGTGAGTGGCCGCCCGCCGTGCGCGGTGGCCGGAGGGGGGAGTGGCCACATGCGCCGACTGCCGTTGCTGGCCCCGCTGTTGCTGTTCACCGCGGCCTGCGGGGTGGTGCAGTCGTCCGAAGCCGAGGCCACGGACGCCGCGCGGCAGGTGGCCCAGCGGGCAGGTGAACGGCTGTACGGTCAGCGTCCGCGAACGGCGGAGGAGGTCGGGCGCTCCGCCGCCGGCATAGACGGGGTCGAGGTCCTGCGCGTGACGGGCACCTCGACGCACGAGGGAGACGGGGTCGAGGTGCTCGTCCGTACCTCCGGCTCGGCTTACGACGACGGGTTCGACGCCACCGAGGTCGTCGTCCTGCGGTGTTTCTCTATACGGGTGTCGCCCGAGTCCGAGTGGCGCGAGGAGCCCGGTGACGTGCGCTGCCCGGACGGCCCGCCGCTGAGATTCGCTCCGCCACCCGAACCGCCCCGGCTGCCGTACGAGGAGCTCCGTGCCCTCGCCACCCTGGATCTGGATCCGGCGGTCCACGTCGAGGTGAAGGCGGACGGCGGCAGGGTCGGGGTCCTCCTCTCGGTCGAGGGAAACGGCTGGGACGCGCAGGACTGCGTCCTCGCCCGGGTCGTCCCCGGTGCCTCCACGGTGTGGTCGCCGCCCCGCATCCAGCGGATGCCCGGGGAGGGCGGCTGCACCGTCGCCAACGCGCTGGATCCGCTGCCGCCGCCACACTGAACGGGGCCCCGGCCCCACCACCCTCGGCCTCCGGCCTTCGGTGGCCTGGAGCCGTCCTGCCGGCGCGCCTGCCCCTGACCGGTGCCCGTCACTCCGCTCGGCCGGTCACGGCCCCTCGG
>NZ_JBEXWB010000128.1:0-15977 GCF_040629645.1 Streptomyces sp. NPDC005899
CCGCCGTGTGACGGCGCAGGAGTTCCGCGCAGCGATCGGCGCACGACAGATTCCGAACTCGGCCTCCGCGATGACCGCCGAGAAGATCGTGGCTGGCGGGGCCCACGGCATCGGCTGGACCGGCGGTGCTGGCGGGGCCGGCGGCTCTGGCGGCTCTGGCGGCTCTGGCGGCTCTGGCGGCTCTGGCGGCGTTGCTCGGGCTGACGGTGTGGGTGGCGGTGGCGTTGCGGGAGGGGCCGGTGGTGGCGTCGCCGGGGTGGCCGACGGTGGAGGGGGCGCCCGTGGAACGAGTCGCGGTGCAGGCAGTGCTGCCCGCAGGACAGGCCACAGGGAGAGCGGGGGTTACGGGGCGAGCCGCAGTGCAGGCGATGCCCGTGGCACGGGCCGCAGTGCAGGCGGAGCCCGTGGGGCGGCCGGCGGCATCGGCCGCGTTGTCGGCGTCGGCGTCGGCCCGGAGGCCTGAGCCCGTCCCCATGCCCAGGCCCGCGTCCGCTTACGTACCTGTGCTCGTGCCCACGTCCACGTCCGAGGCCGGGCCCGCGCCGGTCCCCGGGCAGGCACCGGGCGGGGAGCGGGCCTGGCCGCTCGCGGGCCGGCCGCTCGTCGTGCGGGGATGGGAGCCGCCCGCCGGCCCGTACGGGCCGGGTCACCGCGGGGTCGACCTCGCCGCCCGGCCCGGCACGGCTGTGCGGGCGGCCGGTCCGGGCCGGGTTCTGTTCGCCGGGCCGGTCGCGGGCCAGGGAGTGCTTTCGGTGGAGGTGGCGAGGACCGGGGAGCCCCCGCTGCGCTTCACGTACCAGCCGGTGCGGACGGAGGTCGAGAAGGGCGACACCGTGACCGCGGGTCAGGTCGTGGGCGTCGTCGCACCCGGCCGCTCCCATTGCGCCGCCGGGTGTCTGCACTGGGGGCTGCGGCGTGGCGACACCTACCTGGACCCGCTGTCGATGCTCCCGCCCTCACTGCTGCGACGGGGCCCCTCCCGGCTGCTGCCGGTGTTCGGCGTGCCGCTGCCCGAGGCGGCACGTCCTGCGGCGGCACGTCCCGAGGCGGGGCGCACCGAGACGGGACACGCCGAAACGGAGCATCCCGGGGTGACCTCGACCCGTACCGGGCCGCTCGGCACCGCATCGCAGGGCGGGGAACATTCCGCGGCGCCCCTGACCGGAACCACTCCACCGCCGAGGGCCCTGTCCCGGCCGATGGCCCATGTGGTGGGTGCGGCGCTCCGGCCGGCGGTCTCCGCAGCGAGGGGCACAGACTCGCGGGACGCGCCCCCGACTCGCCGGAGCGGCGGCCGTTCGGCTGCTGCCGGCCCCGGGGTCAGCCCCGTACGCCGCGCAGGACCATCGCGACGGCCGTGTCCGCGACCACACCCGGTTCCTCCGCCACGCCCAGCTCGATGCGGCGCACCGCCGCGTCCACCGAGCCCTGGAGCAGCATGGCCGCCAGCCGGGGCTCGGCGTGGCCGAGATCGGCCAGCGCCTCGACGATCATGGCGATGAGCCCGCCGTGGGCGGCCCGGATCTTCTCCCGGGCGCCCGCGTCCAGCTCGCTGGCGGAGATCGCGACGACAGCCCGGTGCCGGCGGTCGCCGACGAGGTCGAGCTGCCTGCGGACGTACGCCTCGACCTTCTCCTCCGCCGTGCCGGCCCGGCTCATGGCGCTCTCGACCTCTGCGGCCCATACGGGGAAGTCGACGGCGCAGAGCTCTTCGACCACGGCGGCGCGGGACCGGAAGTACTCGTAGACGGATGACCGGGCGAGGCCCGTGCGCTCGGCGAGGGCGGGGAAGGTCAGCGCCTCCGTGCCTCCCTCGGACAGCAGGGACCGTGCGGCGTCCAGGAGGGCGCCGCGCTGCATCGTCCGGTGCTCGGCCACGGAGGCCGCTCGAATCCTGGGCACCCCACCACTCTACGGCGGCGCCTGTTCGAAGGGGGTGCGAGTCCGCCACGGGGCGGCCGGAGCCACCCGCACTCAGCGCCCGGCGTCCGCGAGTTTCGCCCGGAGCTGCAGGACCGACTTGGTGTGGATCTGGCTGACCCGGCTCTCGGTGACCCCGAGGACGTTGCCGATCTCCGCCAGGGTGAGGCCCTCGTAGTAGTAGAGCGTGACGACGGTCTTCTCCCGCTCGGGGAGCGTGTTGATGGCACGGGCCAGCAGCCGTTTGAGCTCCCGGCCCTCGGCGACCTCGACGGGGTCGTCGGCGGCGGTGTCCTCCAGGGTGTCCATCAGGCTGAGGCGGTCACCGCCCTCGCCTCCGACATGCAGCAGTTCCTCCAGCGCCACCACGTTGGCGAGGGACAACTGGCTGAACACCGCGTGCAGATCCTCGATGGCGATGCCCATCTCCGCCGCGACCTCACCCTCCGAGGGCGTGCGCCGCAGTCGCGCCTCCAAGGTCGCGTAGGCGCGTTCCACGTTGCGCGCCTTCTGCCGGACGGATCTGGGGATCCAGTCCAGTGCCCGCAGTTCGTCGATCATCGCGCCACGGATTCTCGTGATCGCGTACGTCTCGAACTTGATGGCGCGCTCGATGTCGAACTTCTCGATGGCGTCGATCAGTCCGAAGACCCCGGAGGAGACGAAGTCCGCCTGCTCCACGTTGGACGGCAGCCCCACACTCACCCGGCCCGCGACGTACTTGACCAGGGGCGAGTAGTGAAGAATCAGCTGCTCCCGCAACCGCCCGTCGCCGGTGGTCTTGTACGAACGCCACAACTCGTCGAGCGAGGAGGGGGCAGGGGGGCGCACAGTGCCACGCGCAGCCGGTGGAACTGCCGCGCGGTCAGACCCGGAGGTGTGCTGGGGCATGTGGTGCCTTGAGCCGTTCTGCTGTGAAGTGCTGGGACTGTCGCTGGAGTCGAATTCCTTGTGAGCGTAGCGTGACTGAGTTGTCGCGGTGAGCGCGGAACAAGCGATCCGCGGGGTGGAATGCCCCGGGATATCCGCCCTGCCGGACACGGCCGACGGCGCGGGCTGGCGGCGCGTGCACCGGCGTCAAAGGCCCGAGCACGTGCCGTCCGGGTCAGAGCATCACCTTTTCACCCGAATGCCCGGGGTCAAGCACCGCCTCGCCGGGTGTCCGCGTCACTTGGGGGTACGGGCGTCAACCGCCACCCGTCGCCCACGCTTTCGACGAACCCCAGTGAGTGCAGTTCGTACAACCGGCCGAGGGCTTGGTCCGTCGACGTGCCGGCGGCCCTGGCGACGTCCCGCCCGCTCACCAGGCCGCTCCACGGCAAGGCGTCCAGAATCCGCGCGGCGAGGTCGTCCAGCAGGTCCCTGGGCAGGACGGGGCCACGCCTGACCGGCGCTAGATCCCCGATCTCCCCCACCAGTTCGGCGATCTCGGCGGCGTCGGTGACGAGGACGCCCTCCCCGCGGAGCAGTTCGTGGACTCCCGCCGACAGGCCGCTGGTGGCAGGCCCCGGGACGCCCATGGTGAAGCGCCCCAACCGCTGAGCGTTCCTGGCGGTGACGAGTGATCCACTGCGGTACTGCGCCTCCACCACGACGGTGCCCCGCGTGAGGGCGGCGATCACCCTGTTGCGGAGGATGAACCTGCTGCGCGTCGGGTGCTCCGAGGGTGGCAACTCGCCCATCACCAGCCCTTGTTCCACGATGCGCCCGATCAGCTCCGTGTGCCCCTTGGGATACGCGACGTCGACGCCGCAGGCCAGCACCGCCATGGTCGCCCCGCCGACGGCGAGTGCCCCGCGGTGGGCGGCACCGTCGACCCCGAACGCCGCACCCGACACCACCACCCAGCCCCTCTCGGCGAGCCCGGCTCCGAGGGTGGCCGCCATGTGCGCCCCGTAGGGTGTGCAGGCCCTGGCTCCGACCAGCGCGACCGAGCGCAGCGCCCACAGGCGCAGGTCGGGCCCACCCCGCACCCACAGACCGATCGGCCGTGCGTCACCCAGGTCGTCGAGCTGGCTCGGCCACTCGGTGTCGCCGGGGCAGACGAACCGCCCGCCGGCAGCAGCCACCTCCGCCAGGTCACGCGCCGGATCGGCGGCTGCGACCCGCAGTCGGCAGGCGGCCAGCCGCTGCGCGGTCATCCCCTTCAGCGGCTGCGCCGGACCGCCTTCGCCCATGAGGCGCCGCACCAACTCGCTGGGCCCCACCTCGCGGATCCAGCGCCCTCCGCGCTCGTCCCCCGGCTCGAACACGCGGGTCAGGGCGGCCCGGGCCCGGCGGTCGGCCTCGACGTCCCGCGACAGGCCGCTCACGACGCGATCGCCCCGGCCACGGCTCCCCGGTGCAGGCCCGTACGCAGCTCCAGGGCGACCGCGATGTCCGAGGCGTCCGGCCGGTCGGCGGCTCTCAGGTCCGCCACCGTCCACGCCACACGCAGGACCCGGTCCAGGCCCCGGGCCGTGAGAAGGCCCCGCTCCATGTCCCGTTCGGCCGCCATCAGCGCACCGGGCGCCGCGAGCAGCCTTGTCCGCAGCTCGTGACCGGGCACCTCGCTGTTCGTGCTCCACGGGGTGCCGGCGAGCCGCGCCGCGGCCCGGGCCCTCGCCTCCCGCACCCGGACGGCGACCTCGGCCGAGGACTCGCCACGGCTGCCGCTCCCCAGGAGGTCCGCCCGGCTGACCGGCTCGGCCTCCACCCGCAGATCCACGCGGTCCAGCAGGGGGCCGGAAAGACGTGCCTGGTAGCGGCGGATCGCGGACGGCGGGCACTCACACCCCGCGCCGGCCAGCGTGTGCCTGCCGCACGGGCAGGGATTGGCTGCCAGCACCATCAGGAAGCGCGCGGGCAGCCGCACCACTCCGGCGGCGCGTGCCACCACGACGTGCCCGGATTCCAGGGGCTGGCGCAGAGCGTCCAGCGCCCGCCCGGAGAATTCCGGAGCCTCGTCGAGGAACAGTACGCCGCGATGGGCCAGGGAGACCGCGCCCGGCCTCGGCAGTCCGTTTCCCCCGCCGATGAGCGACTGCATCGTCGCCGAGTGGTGCGGCGCGCAGTAGGGCGGCCTGCCGACCAGGGGTTCACCGGGTGGGAGGATGCCCGCCACCGAGTGCACCGCCGTCACTTCCAGGGACTCCCGCCGGGTGAGCGGCGGGAGGATCGCCGTGATCCGCTCGGCCAGCATGGTCTTCCCCGCCCCGGGCGGCCCGGAGAGCAGGAGATGGTGTCCGCCGGCCGCCGCCACCTCCAGAGCCTTGCGCGCTCTCACCTGTCCCGCGACGTCGGCCATGTCGGGGCGGTGGCCCGCGTCCCGCGCGCCGTGCGCCGCGAGGCCGCTGCCGACGCCCGCACCCGGCACGAGCAGCCCTGACAGCATGGTGTCGGGGCGGCCCCGCTCCGGCACCGGCTCGTCGGGCACCGGTTCGTCACCGAGCACGGCGATCAACTGGCGCAGGCTGCGGACTCCGAGGACCGAGATGCCCGGCACGAGGGCCGCCTCCCCCGCGGTCTGCTCGGGCACGACGACCTGCTCGTAGCCCGCCTCCGCCGCCGCGAGCACCGCCGGGAGAACGCCGCGCACGGGCCGCACCCTGCCGTCCAGGCCCAGCTCCCCGATCATCACGACGTCGGCGATGGCCGCCGGATCGATCCGCTCCGCGGCACCGAGCACCGCGCACGCCACGGCCAGGTCGAAGCCCGAGCCGGCTTTCGGAACGGAGGCGGGGGACAGCCCCACGGTGAGCTTCTTCTGCGGCCACTCGGCCCCCGAGTTGACGACGGCCGCCCTGACCCGGTCCCTGCTTTCGATCAGGCTCTTGTCCGGCAGGCCGACCAGGGTGAAGGCCGCCACCCCCGGCTCCAGGTCGGCCTGCACCTCCACCACCACGCCTTCGACGCCCACGAGCGCCACGGAACAGGCCCGCGCGAACCCCATCAGGCCACGCCCCGCACGTGTTCCGCGACGGGCGCCCCACGCCTGGGCAGGACCACGCCCACGAGATCGATCCGGACACCACCGGGCGGCGGTCCGCCGTGCCGGTCGAGCCAGATCTCCGCGAGCCGGCGCAACCGCTCGGCCTTGACCGGTGTGACGGCCTCCATGGGGTGCTCGAAGGAGGCCGACCTGCGGGTCTTCACCTCGCAGACGACCACCGCGTCGCCGTCGGCGGCGACGATGTCGATCTCTCCGGCGCGACAGCGCCAGTTGCGGTCCAGTACGGACATCCCGGCATCCGTCAGCAGCCGCGCCGCCAGATCCTCGCCGTACCGCCCGAGTGCCCCCCGTGCGTTCATATCGGCACCACCTCCGGCACCGACTCTGACGCTTCCCGCCCGACCTGTTGGATCTTGGTGGACAACCCGGCCGTTGTGGACAACCCGGCCACCCGATGGGGTGAAGTGGTGCCGGGTGCGGTCCGAGGCGGCGCCGGCGGACGTTCGCCGCAGCGCCGGCGGCGGTGCGGGTGGGACCGGGGGCAGTGCGGGTGGAACCGGGGGCAGTGCGGGAAGCCCCCGGGTGTGGTCAGGGAAGCGCCGCGGGCAGTGCGGCAAGCGCCGACGGCGGTCCGGGAAGCACCGGGGGCAGCGTCAAGAGTGCCGAGGGCTGATCAAGAGCGCCGGGCCGGTGACCCGGCGGGGCCGGTGGGGCCGACGGCGACACCCCCGCGCCTGCGTCCCCCGCGCCAGGCCCTCCCGGACCGCGCGCGACCAGGTCGACTACGGGCGTGCCGTCCTCCGCCCCGGCCTGCCCCGCGCCCCGCACCACGTACGTACGACCGCCGGTCAGCCGCCCGGAAGTTCGAGGTCGCTCTTGTTCAGCTCCTCGATGTTCACGTCCTTGAACGTCAGGACCCGGACCTGCTTGACGAACCTGGCGGGCCGGTACATGTCCCAGACCCACGCGTCCGCCATGGAGACCTCGAAGAAGACCTCGCCCTGGACGGAGTGCACCTGCATCTCGTAGTCGTTGGTGAGGTAGAAACGCCGCTCGGTCTCGATCACGTATTTGAACAGACCGACGACATCGCGGTACTCCCGGTAGAGCTTCAGCTCCATCTCGGTCTCGTACTTCTCGAGGTCCTCGGCGCTCATGGCATGTTCCCCTTCAGCCGTGCGTCCCCCTATTGTGCGTCAGCCTCACATACCCCTGGCCTATTAGACGATTTCGGGGGCGAGAACCAGCGGATCACGCGGGGGACCCTCGGCGAGCAGCGTGCGCAGCAGCTCGGCGAGCCTGGTCGGGTACACCGTCTCACGCGTCGTGGAGAGTTCGGCGGAGGTCCACCACCTCAGACCCGCGACACTGCGCCGCTCCAGTTCGGTGAGGCCTCGCTGGTGCGTGGCGGTCCGGGTCGTCCGGGCGAGGAAGTACCACTCGTCCTGGTCCCACCGCCGCCCGTCGAAGGGGAAGGAGCAGATCCGCGTCCACAGCAGGGGTCCGAGAACGACGTCGGTGAGCCCGGTCTCCTCGGCGAGCTCGCGCAGCGCCGCCTCTTCCCTGCTCTCCCCGCCTTCCAGGCCGCCGCCCGGCGTGAACCACCAGCGCGTCGCGGGGTCGTCCGGCTCGAAGCCGTGGAGCAGCAGAACCCGGTCGTCGGGATCCAGGAGCACGATGCGCGCGACCCGGCGTGTCTCAGCCGGCATCGGCGGAGGATCCGGTCCGCTCATGCCTGCGCGCCGATCGGGCGGCGAGCGGACCGTAGGCGGCGCCACCCAGGATGAGCAGCAGACCGACCGCCGACGCACCGAGCTGCAACCGCAGCGGGCCGCTGGAGGACACGCCACCGGGCATGGCGGCGAAGGCGCCGGGCCGGTCGATCATGCCGTTCATCGGCCACGCCACCGCGTCGACCCGGGCCTCGACGGCGCTGCGAGGCACGGAGCCCTGTCCCGGGTCCGTGAGGTGGACCCTGGAGTCCAGCGATTCGCTGCGATCGTCACCGAGCAGGAAGAGCTGCCCGTCGGGCACCTCGGCCGTGAAGTCCTGACTGGAGGCGGGGCCCCCGCCGGCCTTGTTCCCGCCGCCTCCGGGGAGGGACACGCCGCCCCAGGCCCGCAGATACGGTTCCTCGACAGGCTTGCCGTCGATCGTGAGACGGCCTCCGTCGTCACAACAGGCGATCTTGTCGCCGCCCACACCGACGACCCTCTTCACCATGGGGACGTCGCCCCAGGCCTTGTCCGTGAAGACGACCACGTCACCGCGCCGCACGTCGTCGCCCGATATCCGCTGCGCAAGCACCCGGTCGCCGGCGTTCACCGTGGGTGTCATGGAACCGGTCGGCACGGTGTACGGCTTGTAGACGACCGCGCCCCAGGCGAAGCCGCCGAGGAAGAGCACACAGCCCAGGGCCACGGCCAGATTCGACAGCGTGCTGCCGAGCCGGCCCCGGCCCTCGCTCCTACGTCCTGCTCCGCTCATCCCGGCGCTCCCCCATCGGAGATCGACAATCGCTGGTCCGAGTCGGCACCCTACCGGGCGGTAGACCCGCCGGTCAGCCTCCGGCGCCGCCAGAACACGAGGGGCAGCGCGCCGGCTACGCCCAGTGCGCCCGGTAGGGCAGCCGAGGCTGCCGCGTTCAGCCCGGGCTGGTCGAACGTGCTCGGGACGGGCAGGGTCGCCCAGCGGTTCACCGGCCAGGCGATGACGATGGCCCGCCCGACCACCTCGTCCGTGGACACGGTGCCCTGACCGGGGAGCTCCTGGTGGTACCGGGAGTCCAGGGAGTTCTGCCGGTGGTCACCCATCACCCAGATCCGGCCCTCAGGCACGTGGATGGGGCCGAAGGGCTGGTCGTCGCACGCGCTGTTGCCCTCGAAGATGAACGCCTTGTCGTCCAGCGCCTTGCCGTTGACCGTGACCGGTCCGTTCTTCTTGCACTCCACGGTGTCACCGCCCACCGCGATGACCCGTTTGATCAGGTCTTTCTCCTCCGCGGACGGCATCAGCCCGATGAAGCTGAGGAACTTCTGCACGGCGTTGGGCTCCGGAGTCGCCGCGTCCTCCAGCCAGCCGCCCGGGTCGTGGAAGACGACCACCTCACCACGCTCGGGCTCCGAGCCGAACCACGGCGTCAGCTTGTCCACCAGCACCCGGTCGCCCCGCTGCAGCGTGTTCTGCATGGAGTCCGAGGGGATCGAGAACGCCTGCACGAGGAACGTCTTGATCAGCAGAGCGAGTACGAGCGCGATACCCACGAGGAGCGGCAGTTCCTTCCAGAACGACCGCGGCTTCCGCTGTGCCGGACTGCCACCTCCGGGGGAACCGTCGCCCGGGACGTCACCGGGCGGGTGCTCACCGCCCGCGGAGCCGCCGTCACCGGCCGCCTCCCTCGGAATCCCGCCGTCCGAAGGCCGGTCCTCGGGCCCGTCGTGTCCGGATCGTGCGCCGACCGCCAAATCCCCCACATCCACTCCTCACTCCGTGCCACCGCCCGCGCCGGAATCGGCGCAGGCCCACCACTCCCATAACGAGCGGGAGTTCCGCAGGGGTCGGGAGCAGGACCATTCCGTTGGGATCCTGGGAGGACACACTATTCGACGGGCCGGGTGCCGCCGTCGCCCCGGCGGGCCCGGCCGGGACCGAGGCGTACGTCGAGGGCTCCTCCAGCCGGCGCCAGTGGGCGTACGGCCAGGCGATGAGAACGGCCCTGCCCACCACCTCGTCCAGCGCCACCGTGCCGTTGCCCGGATCGTCGAGGTGGAAGCGCGAGTCGGCGGAGTTGGACCGGTGGTCGCCCATGACGAAGATCCGGCCCGGCGGAACCTTTACCTCGAATTGGAGCGTGGACGGTCCGCTGTCGGGATGCAGGTACGGCTCGTCGAGCGCCGTCCCGTTCACCGTGACCCTTCCGTCGGCGCCGCAGCACTTGACGGTGTCACCGCCGACGGCGACCACGCGTTTGATCAGGTCCTGTTCGTCCTCGGACGGCAGCAGGCCGATGAACGTCAGCAGTTCCTCGGCCTGCTTGACCCCGATCGGCGGCTCCCCGGCGGGGGCCTCCTCCTTCGGCAGCCAGCCGCCGGGGTCCTTGAAGACCACGACGTCGCCCCGCTCCGGTTCGGAGCCGAACCACGGCGTCAGCTTGTCCACCAGCACCCGGTCGCCGATCCTGATCGTCTGCTCCATCGACCCGGACGGGATCACGAACGCCTGGACGAGGAAGGTCTTGAGCACCAGCGCGATCACCAGCGCGACCAGGACCAGGAGGGGTATCTCCTTGATCGCGGACCGGCGCCGCCGGCGCTTCACCCTGCGGGCCAGCTTGCGGCGCTCCGCCCGGGTGGGCAGCGAACGGGCCGTGGTCGGACGCGATCCGGTGGGCAGTGGTACGTCGTGGTCCGGCTCCCCGCGCCTGCGTCCCCGGTTACCCATGCGCGGCGCCTGTCGGCCGTACGCCCGCGAAGGCGCCGGTCCCGGGCAGGGAGCCGAGCCTGCCGAGCGGCCAGCCGAGCCAGTCGACGCGTCCGACGACCCGGTCGACGGGGACCATGCCGCCGCCGGGCTGTCCCAGGTGGTCGCGGGAGTCGCGGGAGTTGCTGCGGTGGTCGCCCATCATCCACAGCGTGCCGGCCGGGACCACGATGTCGAACGCGACGGCGGACGGGTCGTCACCCGGGTGGAGGTAGTCCTCGTCCAGAGCGGTGCCGTTCACCTCGACTCTCCCCCGCTTGTCGCAGCAGACCACGCGATCGCCCCCCACGCCCACCACCCGCTTCACGAAGTCGGTCTCGGCGGGCTCGGTCAGCCCGAGGGAGGCGGCCGCCCCGCTCAGGAGGGTGGTGACGGTGTTCTCCCGCGGCGCCTCCTGCACGAAGGATCCGGTGCCGTCGAAGACCACCACGTCGCCGCGCCCGGGCTCGGAGCCGAAACGGTACGCCAGTTTGTTGACGAGTACACGGTCTCCCACCCGCAGCGTGGGCTCCATCGAGCCGCTGGGGATGAGGAAGGGCTGCAGCACGAAGGCGCTGAAGAGCAGCAGGGCGACGGTCGCGCCCGCGCCCAGGAGGACGGCCCGCGCCCAGGACATCGTGGTGGCCGGGACATGCGTGGAGCGCGACCCCTCCTCCTGCCCCTCTTCGGGGGTGGAGGAGCGATCGCGCTCCGTGTGCTGTGCTTCCGTGTCCATCGGGGCCGCATCCTATCCGGCCGCGCTGTGGACGCCGGAGGTGAATCAGCGGTCGCGCTTCTCCTTGATCTTCGCGGCCTTGCCGCGCAGCTCACGGAGGAAGTACAGCTTGGCGCGACGGACGTCACCGCGGGTGACCAGCTCGATCTTCTCGAAGATCGGGCTGTGCACCGGGAAGGTGCGCTCGACGCCGACGCTGAAGGAGACCTTGCGGACCGTGAAGGTCTCGCTGACGCCCGAGCCCTGGCGGCGGATGACGATGCCCTTGAACTGCTGGATACGGGAGCGGTTGCCCTCGATCACGCGCACGTGGACGTTGACCGTGTCGCCGGGGCGGAACGCCGGGAGGTCGGTACGGAGCGAGGCGGCGTTGACGCCATCGAGCAGGGAAGCCATGTTGTCTGCTTTCTTCGCCGATGCCACAGGTCATCGACGGGAGAGGGTGAAGTTCGGATGCTGGTCACATCGGACGGGCGTCTTTCCCCCTGTGGCAGGGGCGCGCGCCGGACGTACAGCTCGCCTATTCTTCCACGGCCTCGGGCCTGCGCCAAAATCGCCCGTCGGGCCCGGGTGACCAGCCGAGTATGGAGAGGATCTCGCGGTCCTTCTTGTCGAAGCCGGCCGCCTCGCACCGCTCGATGAGATCAGGGCGGTTGAGGGCGGTGCGACGGAAGGCCTCGTCCCGGCGCCAGCGGGCGATGCGCCCGTGATGGCCACTGAGCAGGACGTCGGGAATGCTCCGGCCGCGCCACTCCGGCGGCTTCGTGTAGACCGGCCCCTCCAGCAGATCGGCCATCGCTCCGGGCGCGAAGGAGTCGTCCCTGTGCGATGCGGCGTTGCCCAGCACACCGGGCAGCAGCCGGGCCACGGCCTCGGTGATCACCAGGCAGGCGGCTTCCCCGCCCGCCAGGACGTAGTCCCCGATGGACACCTCCACGACGGGCACCCTGGTGGCGTACTCGTCCATGACGCGGCGGTCGATGCCCTCGTACCTGGCGGGGGCGAAGACCAGCCACGGCCGCTCGGACAGCTCGACGGCCAGCTCCTGGGTGAAGGGCCGGCCGCTGGGCGTGGGGACCACCAGCACCGGGGAGTGCGCCCCCGTCTCGTAGCCGTCGGCCAGCACGTCGTCCAGGGCCTCGCCCCACGGCTCGGTCTTCATGACCATGCCGGGGCCCCCGCCGTACGGGGTGTCGTCCACGGTGTTGTGCCGGTCGTGCGTCCAGTCCCGCAGGTCGTGCACGTGCACGTCGAGGCGCCCGCGGGCGCGGGCCTTGCCCACGAGCGAGACGTTCAGCGGTTCCAGGTACTCGGGAAAGATCGTGACGACGTCGAGCCGCATCACGCGTCACCCCGCTTCGCCCCACCGGGGGCCTCCCCCGACGCCGGCGGCGCACCGGCGCCCTCGCTCCCGGCGTCGCGCTCCGAGGCGACCACGGCCTCGTTGTCGTCGATCAGGCCGGGCGGCGGGGAGATGACGGCCCGCTGCTCCTCCAGGTCGATCTCGGTGACGATCTCCTCCACGAACGGGATCATCACCTCACTGCCGTCCGGGCGCTCCACGATGAAGAGGTCCTGGGACGGCAGGTGGGTGATCTCGGTGATCCGGCCGATCACCGTGCCGTCCGCGAGGACCACGTCGAGGTCCATCAGCTGGTGGTCGTAGAACTCGTCCTCCTCCTCCGGCAGTTCGGCCGGATCGACCTCGGCGATCAGGAGGGTGTTGCGGAGCGCCTCGGCCGCCGTGCGGTCGCGTACGCCCTCGAAGCGCAGCAGCAGCCTGCCGCTGTGCACCCGCCCGGTCTCGATCGTCAGGGGTCCGGTCGCGGCCGGTTCCGTGGCCAGCACGGCCCCGGGTCCGAGCCGGAGTTCGGGCTCGTCGGTGCGCACCTCGACGGTGACCTCGCCCTTGATGCCGTGGGCGCGACCGATCCGCGCCACTACCAACTGCACGCTGTTCTCCTGATGATCATGTACTGAGGAGGCGGTCATGTACGGACGACAAAGGCCGGGGACGGCTCGAAAGCCCTCCCCGGCCCCTGCCGGTGTTCAACTCTTCAGCGAACCTGGTCCACGTCGACGAGGTCGACACGGATACCACGTCCGCCGATGGCACCCACGACGGTACGCAGGGCGCGCGCGGTGCGGCCGTTGCGGCCGATCACCTTGCCGAGGTCGTCGGGATGGACCCGGACCTCCAGCACGCGTCCACGGCGCAGGTCGCGCGAGGCGACCTGCACATCGTCGGGGTTGTCGACGATGCCCTTCACGAGGTGCTCAAGAGCCTCCTCGAGCATGCTCAGGCCTCGGTCGACTCGGTGGACGCGGCGTCGGCCGCCTCGTCCGCCTTCTTGTCCGACTTCTTGGCCTTCTGGGTGATGGCCTCACCCTTGGCCTCGTCGCCGTCCGTGGTCAGAGCCTCGAACAGGGCGCGCTTGTCAGCCTTGGGCTCCGGCTGCAGCAGCGGCGCGGGGGCCGGGAGGCCCTTGTGGGCCTGCCAGTCACCGGTGAGCTTGAGGATCGCGAGGACCGGCTCGGTCGGCTGGGCGCCGACGGACAGCCAGTACTGCGCACGCTCCGAGTTGACCTCGATGCGCGAGGGGTTCTGCACCGGGTGGTACAGGCCGATCTCCTCGATGGCCCGGCCGTCACGGCGGGTACGGGAGTCGGCGACGACGATGCGGTAGTGAGGCGAACGGATCTTGCCCAGACGCTTCAGCTTGATCTTGACTGCCACGGAAGTGGTGTCTCCTGGTCTCTGACGTGGTTGGGCACAAAAGATGCCACGTGGGGTTGCGGTACTCGGGTGCCCGATGGACGCGTCAGCCGGAGGAGAGAGGGGTCCTATGCGACTGTCGAGTACAGCTGACCATTGTGCCACACCACGTCCGGTCACCCCACCGCGACCGCCGCTTCGGGGATCCGGAAGGGCTTGCCGCATCCGCCGCAGACGATGGGCGCCTGGGCGAGGACCGACGGGACGACGCGGACGTTGCGCCCGCAGTCGCAGACGGCCTTGACCCGCACCCCTCCTCCGGAGGATCCGTGCCGGGCGGCCGGACCGCGGAACGAGCGCTTGGTGTCCGCGGCCGTGGCCACGGTGTGCGCCTTGAGCGCGCGCTGCAGCCGCTCCGTGGTCGGGCGGTATCTGCGTTTGGCCTCGGGGTTCAGCGTCACCAGCGAGAATCCGCTGCTGGGGTGGGGTTCCTCGGCATGGTCGAGGCCCAGCTCCTCGGCGATCGCGAGGAAGCGCCGGTTGTGGTAGCGGCCGGCCCGGGAGGTGTCCCGGACACCTCTCGCGGCGGCGATGCCGTGGACTGCCTCATGGAGCAGTCGTTCGAAGGAGAGCTCGGCGCCACAGGCGGACGAGGACTCTCCGATCAGGGACTCTGGCGCGGCTAGATCGGGCAGCTCGGGGTGGTACCGCTGAATGTCGGCCCACGCCTGTGCCAGCTCTGCGGCAAGTACAGGTGGTGTCGTGCTCACGTCGTGACAACGAGCCTGACTGCTCCGGTGTTCCTATTCCGGAACATCCCAAATAATTTGCACGTACCAGTCAGTTGCCGTTGATGCGTCCGGACGAGGGCGGGTGCCCTGATCTGCGGAGAAGTCGCACAGCTCACACCAAGGCGGTACGTAGCGCGCGGTACGCACCCGGGCGGGGGGTGCCGTACGCACCGGCGCGTAGACGGGCCCCGTTCCGCCGCGCGGCAGCCGCGGAACGACCCTACCCGGGCGCACGGAAACCGGCCCGTACGCCCCCGCCGGGTCCGGCCACGGCGCTCTCGACGTGCTGCCTCACGCCTGTCGGGTAAGACTGTGAGGAAGCGGGCAGCAGGCGTGCCGGCCCCGGCCCCGCCGTCACGACCCGGTTCCGGGGGCGCACGACCGGAGCACGCCGTCACTGCCATCCGACCCCACCCGACCCCTGGACGGAACCGCCTGTGCGGAGTTGTCTGGCATACGGGGGTTGCGGGGGCGCACACACACCAGGGGGACCGAACTCGGGCACGACCGAACTCTCGGCGGATTGGGGCGCATTCCATGACACCAACGCTCGTCCGGCACCACAGGTACGCGGACTCGTCCGCCCCGGTGGACGCCGGTACCCGTGCCCGTGACTGGGCCGAGATCCAGGAGCGCATGCTGGCACCGCTGTACGAAGCGGTGTTCGACCGGCTCGAGGTCGGCGCCGGCACCCGGATGCTCTCCATCGGCTGCGGTTCCGGGCTCGCGCTGCTGATCGCGGCCTCGCGAGGAGCGCGCGTCACCGGCGTGGACACCGACCGCGAACGGCTCGCCCTGGCACGGGAGCGCCTCGCGTCCGACCCGGCCGTCCGGCCCGGTCCCGACCGGGCGGCGGCGGCGCACGCGAGGCTGGTGGAGGGCGCCCCCGCGGCGGCCTCTCCGGCCGGCCAAGCGCCGTACAACCTGCTCACCGCCTTCAACCCGATCGGCTGCGCGACCGGTGATTCCGACGGACTCGCGCCCGCGCTCGCCTCGGCCGTCCCGCTGGCCGCGCGCGGGGCCACCGTGGTGCTCACCGGCTGGGGACCGCCCGAGCGGTGTGCCACGGCCCCGGTGCTCCGGGTGGCGAGCCGGCTCGCCGAGTCGGCGCGCACCCCGCGCTCCGGCAACGGCTGGCGGCCGGCGCTGCGGGACGACCTGGAGGAGGTCGCGGCACGGGCCGGGCTGAAGCCGGACGGCTCGGGCCGGGTCTCCTGCCCGTTCGGCTACGCGGACGTGGACAGCGCGGTGCGCGGTCTGCTGTCGACCGGGCTGTTCGACGCGGCGGTGCGGGCGACCGACCGCTCCCAGGTCGAGAAGGAGGTCGCCGAGGCGCTCCATCCGCACCTGCGGCCCGACGGCACGGTATGGATGCCGAACGTCTTCCGCTACCTGGTGTGCGTGGCCTAGGAACACACCGCCGCC
>NZ_JBEXWB010000129.1:0-15950 GCF_040629645.1 Streptomyces sp. NPDC005899
CCGTCTCCGTGCTGCACGCCGCCGACCTCGGCGGCGGGCCCGCCACCTTCGCCCTCCTCGTGCTCGCCCTGACCGGCGGAACCGCGCTCGGGATCCGTACGGCGGGCAAGGTGCTGCCCGCACTGTCGCGGCGCCGGCTGCTGGCTCTCGCCACCGCCGTCACCGGGATCGCCCTCCTCGCGCTCGGCCTCGTGCCGGACACGGCGACCGGGCTGCTGATCGCACTCGTCGCCGGCTACGCGGCCGGCGTCGCCGCCCGTACCGGGCACGCGCTCGTCGACCAGGAGACCGAGCAGTCACGCCAGGCCAGGACGGAAGAACACCTCCAGGCCGTCGTGCGGGTGCTGGTCGCCCTCGGCGCGGTCGGCGGCCCGGTGCTCGCCGCCGCCATCGGACGGCACCGCCTCGGCTCCGGCGACTTCGTCTTCGCCCACGGGGGAGCCGCCTTCGCCCTCATGCTCATCGGGGCCCTGCTGCTGCCCGTCGCCGTGATCGTCCTCGCCAGGACGGACGACCGCGCCGGAGTCCCGCTGCGCCGGGACCTGCGTGAGGCGCTGCGCGGCGGCGACCCCGCGGTCGCGCCCGCCGCGACCGGCTTCTTCCTCGCCGTCGAGGGCGGCGACGGAGCCGGCAAGTCCACCCAGGTGGAGGCGCTCGCGGAGTGGATCCGGGCCAAGGGCCACGAGGTCGTCGTCACCCGCGAGCCGGGCGCGACCCCCGTCGGCAAGCGGCTGCGCTCCATCCTGCTCGACGTGTCCTCGGCCGGACTGTCCAACCGGGCCGAGGCCCTGCTGTACGCGGCCGACCGGGCCGAGCACGTCGACTCGGTCGTCCGGCCCGCGCTGGAGCGCGGGGCGGTCGTCATCTCCGACCGGTACATCGACTCGTCCGTCGCCTACCAGGGCGCGGGCCGGGACCTCGCCCCGACCGAGATCGCCCGCATCTCGCGATGGGCGACCAGCGGACTCGTGCCGCACCTGACGGTGCTCCTGGACGTCGACCCCGACACGGCGAGGGAACGGTTCACCGAGGCGCCCGACCGCCTGGAGTCGGAGCCGCGGGAATTCCACACCCGGGTGCGGTCCGGCTTCCTCACCCTCGCCGCGGCAGACCCCTCCCGTTACCTGGTGGTGGACGCCGGCCAGGAGCCCGGAGCCATCACCACCGTCGTACGCCACCGGCTCGACCGGCTCCTGCCCCTCTCCGACGCCGAGATCGAGGCTCGCGAGGAGGCCCGCAGGGCGGCCGAGGAGGAGGCGCGGCGCAAGGCCGAGGAAGAGGCGGCCCGCAAGGCCGAGGAGGAGCGGCTGGAGCGTGAGCGGCAGGCTCAGCTCGCCAAGCTCCGTGCCGAGGAGGAGGAGCGCAGGCGCCGCGAGGAGGAGGAGGCGCGCCGTCGCGAGGCGGAGCGGCAGGCGGAGGAGGCCCGGCAGCGGGCCGAGGACGCACGTCGCCGCGCCGAGGAGGAGCGGGCACGCATCGAGGCCGAGGATCGGGCGCGCGAGGCGGAGCAGGAGCGGCTGCGCGCCCAGGCCGCCGAGGAGGCCAGGCTGCGCAAGGAGGCGGAGGAACTCCGCCTCGAGAAGCAGCGCAGGGCGGAGGAGGCCCTCGTACGCGCCGAGGAGGCGCGCCGAAGGGCCGAGGAGGAGGCGGCGGCCCGGGCGGAGGCCGCCGCGGCCGCCGCGCGGCAGGCGGAGGCGTCCTCGCCGTCGTCGTCCGTGCCGGACAACGAGCTCACGGTGCCGACCCCGGTCATGAACCCGAACGAGGTCACGCAGCCGGTGCCCCTCGCCCACCCCTCGGACCGCCCGGCACGCGATGCGGACGAGACGGCCGTCCTGCCGCCCGTGCGGGACGAGCCCGCGGACCGGGTGCCGCCGGGCACCTTCCGTGACGAGCGCCCCTCCGCCCGTGGTGCGGAGAGCGAGAGCGAGCGCACGCGTGAACTGCCCCAGGTGGGCGAGGAGCCGCAGGCCGGCCAGGGCCGTGCGCGCGGCCGGCAGCGCCCCCGCCCCGACTGGGCGGAGGAGACCCCCCTCGACGACCTGCCCAGCCTCGCCGACGAGCTGCTCGGTGGCCAGGAGGGCGACGACCCGGGGAACACCGGGCGACGAGGCCGACGGCCGCGCGGCTGACCGGCCGCGCGGCCGGCCCGGCGGGAGCAGGCGGGGACCCGGTGGCCGGGGCGGCCGGTGGGCGGGATTGTCGGACCCGTCCCGCACAATGGGATTCCGGCTTCCCCCGCACCACCACCGGAAGGGCGGTGACCCATGACCGTATGGGACGACCTGGTCGGACAGGACCGAGTGCGGGAGCAGCTCGGTGCCGCCGCCCGGGACGCCGATGCGCTGGTCACCGTCCAGTCCGAGGGCGGGACGGTGCCGCCCGGCTCGAAGATGACCCACGCCTGGCTTTTCACCGGCCCGCCGGGGTCCGGCCGGTCCACCGCGGCCCGGGCCTTCGCCGCGGCGCTGCAGTGCACCAGCCCTGACCGCGCCCTGGGCGGGGCTCCGGGCTGCGGGTTCTGCGACGGCTGCCACACGGCGCTGATCGGCACCCACGCGGACGTCGACGTGATCCGCACGGACCTGCTCTCGATCGGCGTCAAGGAGACCCGTGAGCTGGTCCGCCGGGCCCAGCTGTCCCCGGCCGTGGGCCGTTGGCAGGTCATCGTCATGGAGGACGCGGACCGCCTGACCGAGGGCGCCGGCAACGTCCTGCTGAAGGCGGTGGAGGAGCCGGCGCCGCGCACGGTCTGGCTGCTCTGCGCGCCCTCGATCGAGGACGTCCTGCCCACGATCCGCTCACGCTGCCGCCTCCTCACCCTGCGTACGCCACCCGTCGAGGCCGTCGCGGACGTGCTGATCCGTCGCGACGGCATCGACCCCGAGCGTGCCGCGTCCGCCGCCCGGGCCACACAGGGCCATATCGGCCGGGCCCGCCGCCTGGCCACGGACGAGCGGGCACGGGCCCGCCGTGCCGCCGTGCTCAAGCTCCCGCTGCGCGTCCAGGACGTCGGCGGCTGTCTCAAGGCGGCCCAGGAGCTGATCGACACGGCCTCCGACGACGCCAAGCAGATGGCGGAGGAGGTCGACGTCAAGGAGACCGAGGACATGAAGGCGGCGCTCGGCGGCGTGGCCGGCGGCCGGATGCCGCGCGGTACGGCGGGTGCGATGAAGGAGCTCGAGGACCGGCAGAAGCGGCGCAGGACGCGCACGCAGCGGGACAGCCTCGATCTCGCGCTGACCGAGCTCACCGGCTTCTACCGCGATGTGCTGGCGCTCCAGCTCGGGTCGCGGCTGGCGCTCGCCAACACCGACGTGCGCGACGCCATCGACCGGGTCGCCGGGTCCTCCACCCCGGAGCGCACCCTGCGGCGGATAGAGGCCGTCATCGCCTGCCGGACCGCCCTGGACCGCAACGTCTCGCCGCTGCTCGCGGTGGAGGCGATGACCATGGCCCTCCGCGCGGGCTGACTGCCGGTGACCGCGGGAGCCGCCCGTTCCTGACCTGTCGCACGCGGGGGTGAATTCACCCGTATGGGTAGGGAATCGGTGCAACCGTCATCCTGCGGATACGCTCCGGGCATGGACACCAGGCGCCTGCTCCGCATCCTCGCCACCGCGCTCGGCACGGCCGGCCTTCTCGTCTCCGGCTGCAGTGGCGGTGGTTCGGCGCCGAGCGCGTCGGCGACGGGTTCCGTCGCCTCCGAGGACCTCGAGCCGTACTACGGGCAGAAGCTGCGGTGGCGGGACTGCGGGGTCGAGGGCTTCCAGTGCACCACCATGAAGGCCCCGCTGGACTACGAGGAGCCCGGCGAGGGAGACGTGAAGCTGGCCGTCTCCCGGAAGAAGGCCACCGGGCCGGGTGAGCGGATCGGCTCCCTCCTGGTGAACCCGGGCGGCCCCGGCGGCTCGGCCGTCGACTACCTCCAGGGGTACGCGGCCATCGGCTATCCCGCCCCTGTGCGCGCCCGGTACGACATGGTCGCCGTCGACCCGCGCGGAGTCGCGCGCAGCGAGCCCGTCACGTGCCTGACGGGCAAGGAGATGGACGCCTACACCCAGGTGGACCAGACCCCGGACGACGACGCCGAGGTCGCCGCGCTGAAGAAGGCGTACGAGAAGTTCGCGCGCGGCTGCGAGAAGCGGTCCGGCGACGTCCTCGCGCACGTGTCCACTGCGGAGACGGCACGGGACATGGACATCCTGCGGTCCCTGCTCGGTGACGAGGAACTCACCTACGTGGGCGCTTCGTACGGGACGTTCCTCGGTGCGACCTACGCCGACCTGTTCCCGGACCGGGTGGGCCGGCTGGTCCTCGACGGGGCGATGGACCCCTCCCTCACCGCGGTCGAGATCAACCGCGACCAGACCGCCGGTTTCGAGACGGCCTTCCGGTCGTTCGCGGCCGACTGTGTGAAACAACCCGACTGCCCGCTCGGCACGAAGGCCGCAGACGCCGCGACGGCTCTGAAACGGCTGTTCACCGACCTGGACGCCCACCCCGTGGCGACGGGCGAGCCCCGGAAGCTGAGCGAGTCCCTGGCCATCACGGGCGTCATCGCCGCCATGTACGACGAGGGCGCCTGGCCCCAGCTCCGCGAGGCCCTCGCCGGGGCGGGGCGGGGTGACGGATCAGGTCTCCTGGCCCTGGCCGACAGCTACTACGAGCGCGGCCCCGACGGCACGTACGCGAACCTCATGTCCGCCAACGCCGCCGTGAACTGCCTGGACCTGGCCCCCGCATTCTCCGGCCCGCAGGCCGTCGAGAAGGCGCTGCCCGCCTTCGAGGAGGCGTCCCCCGTCTTCGGCCGGGGGTTCGCCTGGGCAGCCCTGAACTGTGCGGCCTGGCCCGTCGACGCCACCGGCACACCGCACCGCACCGAGGCGGAGGGCGCCGCCCCGATCGTCGTGGTCGGCACCACCCGCGACCCTGCCACGCCTTACAAGTGGGCCGAGTCCCTCGCCGGCCAGCTCTCCTCCGGCGTCCTCCTCACGTACGAGGGCGACGGGCACACCTCGTACGGCCGGGGCAGCGACTGCGTCGACACGGCGATCAACACGTACCTCCTCGACGGCACCCCGCCGGGTGACGGCAAGAAATGCTCCTGACCTGCGACGTCGGGCACCCGGGAAGGTGGTGCGAAGCACCCTCGGAAACTGTGTAGACTTGGCGTCGCTGCTGACCGCACCGTGGTGTGACAGAGCGTGCCGCCTTAGCTCAGTTGGCCAGAGCAACGCACTCGTAATGCGTAGGTCTCGGGTTCGAATCCCGAAGGCGGCTCGGAATTGCCCCAGGACTCACTCGCCGTGACCTGGGGCTTTTTCATGCTCAGGTGCGACGTCGGAGCCTTGAGCGAGCCGCTCGGCTGTCCGTGGTCTGAGTACGGTGCGTTTCTCCGCGGTGTCGGTGGAACCGCCGGGCGAGTACCGCGATCATGTCTGGCACGGATCAGGGTTTGGCCGCCGTATTGGCTGCGGGCGTGGCTGGGATGGGCACCGGCTCCTGGCGCTTCTCAGTGGTCACTTGCTCCGGTCGGCGGACGCTGGGAATTGCGCTTGACGCTGCGCCAGGGAGGCGCCTTCCGTGTGGGAAGGGCAAGGTTTCAGATGCCTGCGGCGGGGCGCTTCGGCCGGAGGGCTCTCTGTGCTGGTCCGACAGGGCTGGGCCGACATGCGGAAGAAGCCTCCTGGTGGCAGCTGCCTGTCGCTGATCCACCGGCCTGCTGGTCCCCGTCGGCCGTCATGTCCCTCGCTGTGTGCGGGGAGTGCGGCGACCGTTCGGGGGCTGGGCCAAGTGCTTCGAGGGGAAGCGCCTCCTGGTGTGCCGCAGGGTTGCGGCACGTCACTCACGACCCAGCTGTGCGAGCCCGAGCCGGCGGCTGTCGTCCAGCGCGGACGCGCCGTTGCCGAGCCCAGCGCGAGGGTCTGTTCTCAGACGTTCGACCAAGCATGGAGGAAGGCGTTCCGCCCTGCAGGATCGTCCGACCTGCGGTCGGCGTGCAGGACGTGCCAGGCGGTGAGTTCGAGGTCGCGGATCCACAGTTCGCCGATGACTTGTGTCTTGAGGTCGGGCAGGTGGTCGGACTCGGCGAGGGCTTGGCCGATCACCTCTCCGGCTGAGAGGCGTTGGGGCGGGGTCATCTCGTCGACGGCAGAGAGGATCTGTCGGGCCAGGGTGGTTCCCTCGCCGGTCAGTGCTTCGAGTACGCCGGCCTTGATAGTGGCGGGCAGCAGGTAGGCGGTGCCTGAAGACCTCCACAGGTCCGACCAGAAGCGTTCTCCTGCCTCGGTGGGGGCGGGGAGCGCGGCCAGCAGCCCGAGGAGACGGCCGATCGCCGCGTAGCCACCGGAGTGGGCTGCTGCGACGACCGCGATGCCTGCGACGCGCTCCACGTCGAGTCGGCCGGTTCCCGAAGCGGGGCCCAGCTGATGTTCCAACTGATCGGTCAGAGGGGTGGACAGGTGGGGACGAACTTCAGGGAGCATTGGCGATCCTTGCGGGTGGGCGAGCGGAGATGCCGGTTCGGAAGCCTGATCGTTCCCCGCGGCCGGCCGGTCTACTCGGCTCAGGCGGGCCGAACCGGCGTCGGGCTCGCCGGGGTTCGTCCGGCGGTGTCGGTCCCGCATCGGTGACGAGCCCCTTCTCCCGCACCTCTTGAAAGCTTTCGGGTGGGCTTCTCCACCATGAGCGCATGATCGCCAGTGACGCTCATGAGTCCGGTGAAGGTGGTCACCGGGCGAGGTCGGCGCTGACGTCCTGCCACCGGATGTCCGGCGAGCCACCGCGGTGGCGCGGGCGAGTCCGCTGACCACGGGCGGTCGAAGCCTCCGGTGTCGCCGTTCAGGTCGGGGGTGCGCATATGCCGTGCCGCGGGCTGCTGTCGTGGACGGCCACCGTGATGCTGTCCGGGCGGGCGGACGGGTGTGAGCAGGTCGGAAGGGCACGTGCCGTGGCCGGGCGGGCAGGTGGGGACGTCGACGCGCACCGTGTCCACCAGGCCGCACTGGTCTCCGTCGTCCGTGCCGGAGTCCTGTCCGAACGGCGCCTGTGTCTGTCCGGTCTGGCTTCGACCGGATGTGCGTGGCCGCAGGTCACGGTCCTGGTCGGGTGCGAGGGCCTAGGCCGGGATGACTCCCCATGCGCTCAGCCGGTGGCTCAGGCAGAGAGCCTTTCCCGCCAGAACCTGAAAATCTGTGTTGGACGAGGTAGACATTGGGGTGCGGGGTGGGTATGGTTTCTCTCGTAAGCAAGAAGGACGGCAGGGCCTGGCAGAGATGAACTGCCGGGCAGCAGTACTCAGCAGTTGCAGTGCGCAGTTCGGTGCGGTGGTGGAGTTCCGAAGCCGGTGTTGTTGGAGGATGGCGACGGGGCTGGCGACCGGACCGGGTGGCCCGCCGTTTTCAGGGGCTGCCGTGAGCAGAACCGCAGGAAAGCAAGTGCAGTCCGCAGTATCAGTGGTCCCTCGGTAAATGGCGTCAGGCTGCGGCGCGCGTACCGGGAAGTTCGGCAGTGGGGTTCTGAGCCGGAGCAGATGCAGGACGGGCGACGGGGCTGGCTGCCGGAGTGGCGCTGTGAGAGGCCACCAGGAATACGGAAGTGGTTCGTCCAGAGGGAAAGAACGGAGGAGTTGAGCGCCATCAGGATCGCCCGGGCGGAAGTGTTGGGCCCGGGTACCGCAGGACATCGTGAGTGAGGTGGTCTCCGGTCAAGCAACCGCGATCCCCGCAACCCCGGGCTTCTTCCCGGTAGGCATGCGGAAACACAGAGCCGGCGTAGCCGATCAAGGCCGGCTGATGGTGTAGCAGTTCCTTCGGGGCCCGGGTGCCATACCGGCACCAGGGCCCCTCACACGCGTTTCACAGGAAGGTGCGATGACAGCAGACGATTCCTTCGGCCGTCTCGAGGACGACGACTACCCGGCGTACACCATGGGCCGCGCCGCCGACATACTCGGCACCAGCCAGAACTTCCTGCGCGCCATCGGCGACGCCCGTCTGATCACCCCGCTGCGCAGCAAGGGCGGACATCGCCGCTACTCCCGCTACCAGTTGCGCATCGCAGCCCGTGCCCGGGAACTCGTCGACGCCGGCACGCCGATCGAGGCCGCCTGCCGCATCGTGATCCTCGAGGATCAGCTCGAGGAAGCCCAGCGCCTCAACGCCGAGTACCGGGCCACCCACGCCTCCGAGCCGCCGTCCGCGGCCTGACGCGGAAGCGCGCCCGCCCTGCCGCATCGGTGCTCGTACCGTGGCACTACACCCGTTGGCCCGTGACGCACCTATCCTGCGCACGGGTCGCCGGACGGAACAGGTCATCCGGCACAGCCCTCCCGGCACGAGGCTTTCCCGCAGGTTCCTGCCCTGCGGGCGGTGGACTGGCGGCCGTGTGCGGAGGTGCGGGTCAGGTGTTCGCGGTCGGACCGGCGAGGGGCCGCAGCTCACGGCGGCTCGACGCGGGGAGGGAGCTTCGTCTGTCGCCGGGCAGGTCAGTCGGTACGCGTTCCCCACCCTGCCTGGCCGCTGCCTCGGTGCCGTCCAGGCGGGTTCCGCGTCGGACCGGGACGGTTCGCCCCTGTGCGGGCGGTCACCGGCCGTCCGGGTGGGAGTAGAAGGCGAGGCCGGGATTCCGGTCGATGTCGCGGGGGTGGGGGCCGTGCCATTCGAGGAAGAGGACGGTGGCGTCGTCCTTGAGGCGGCCTCGGTGGTAGTCCAGGATGCTGTGGATCAGGCGGCGCAGTGTTTCGGGGACGGGCATGCCGTCGGCGTTGTGGTGCAGGACGAAGTCCATGAAGCGGTCCAGACCGAATTCCTCCCCGCCCGGGGCGTGGGGCTCGGTGATGCCGTCGGTGTAGAGGACGATGCGGTCGCCGGGGTTGAGCTGGGCACGGCACATGGTGGCAGCCAGGCCCAGATCGGTGCCGAGTGGCGGGCCGGGTGGGCACGGTGGCAGTCGTGACCAGCTGCTCTCGCGTACCAGGATGGGGGAGTGGTGGCCGTGGCTGATCCACGACAGTGCCCCGGTGCTCAGGTCGAGGTCGGCCAGGATCGCCGTGACGTAGCGGGTCTGGGCCAGATACCTGACCAGAACCTGCTCGATCAGCTGTCCGGTTTCGAGGAGGGTGGCACCTTGACGTCGGGCGTTGCGGCAGGCGGCGACCGCCAGGTTCGCGGCCAGGCCTGCCGCGATGTCGTGCCCCATGGCGTCGAAGATGCCCAGGTGTACCGTGTCGTCGGCCAGTGCGTAGTCGAATGCGTCTCCGCCGACCTCGTAGGCCGGTTCCAGGGCGGCGCTGATCGTCACGCGCTTGTTGGCGAAGGCGCGCGGTGGCATCAGGTTCCACTGCATCTCCGCTGCCACGTTCATCGGCCGGATGCGCACTCTGCGTGCGTAGGAGTCACTGTGCGGCCGCTTGTCCACCACGAGCATCGTCACCAGCGTCGCCAGGTGCCGCATCATCGGCCTGGCCTGCTCGCCGGCACTGCCGGGATCGACGTCGACACGCAGCACCCCGATGCGTTCCGCGCCGTCCAGCATGGGCACCCACCACCGGTGCTTCCCGGTCCCCTCCTCGGGCAGCTCCTGCACGGTCTGATAGGCGCGACCAGGGAGACTGCCGTCCACCGGCACCTCGTCCGCAGAGGAGCCGCCCCCCTCCCCGGCGTCCAGACCTCGGCCGGTCAGCAACCGCAACCGGTCCTCCTGCAGATCAGCCAGGTAGATCAGCACATCGTTCAGTCCGGCCTTCGCGGCGTACTCACGCACCGTGCCGGGCAATTCCTCCATCGACATGGTGTGCGAGGTCTCCAACAACCCGACCAGCATCTGCTCAACGTCGCGCGCCACGGTGCTCACCTGATCCCATGTCGTGATCCCCCGCGTCCGCTCGTACCTCGTCGAGGCCGAGCTTCAGGCGATCCCTCGGCCTACGCGGACGAGTAGCCGCTGAAAGGACCCTTCAATCAACCCTACGGTCGCGTCTTGCGCCACCGACGGGATTCGTGGGCCGCAGTGAGGGTCCCGAGTCGGCCGCGCCCTCACGACCGGAAGCACCCCGCAACGCCGGCTGCCGCCGACAGCTACCTCGCACCCGTGGGGTTCACGAGGTCCGTGTAGGACGGTCGGTGGGGACAGCACCGTCGGCGGCGATGGTGAAAAGCTGGTCCGTGCCGCTGACCTGCAAAAGCCGGGCCACCTGGCGGGTCAGAGGGCCGGCCAGGATCATGTGCTGGCGTGTGTGGGCCCGGACCAGGGTGTTGAGCATCGACGAGTCGGCGAACGAGACGCCGGACAAGTCCACGACCGTCCGGGCGACGCCGTCTCTGAGAGCCGTATCCAGCGCCTGGCGCAGGAGCGGTTCGCCGTTGACGTCCAACTCACCGGTACAGACGATGATCCGCGTGCCATCGCCGCCCGGACGCGCCACGACGCGCGCGACGGGCTGACTCGCCTGGTCCATGTCCTCCTCCTCGTCACCCGGTCACCGGCCCGGCACTGAGGCACGCGTGCGCACGGTATGCCGCGACCACCAGTCGGGTGGCGCGCCTGAGCCACAGTATCTTCCCATGCCACCTGAATAAAGCTGTGATCGCTGAAATAGATATGGGGAAGTGAACGTGCCTCGGCCAGCTGACGGTGCCGGCCACCCGACGGTCGGACGGTCGGACGGTGGAGCATCATCGGGCCCTGCCGCAGTGTTCGGGCGTCGCTGACACCGACGAAACCGCCAACAGTCATGTGGACCGTGACGGAGTCCCCGTCCGACAAGGACGCCCCGCCCTGCCGGTAAAGCCCCATACCTTCACCGGAGGCCTCCGCCGGCCAATGCGAGCGGAACGGTGGGGTGGAAAGCCCTGTCGGTAAGCGTCATCGGCTCGGCTCCAGTGGCACGCGGAGTGTCCGCCCGAACACCAGGGTTACGATGCGGAACCATGGCACAGGAGACGCGCACGGCATCCGGGGACTTCGAGTTGACGACGGACGAGTTGCGCGTCGTGACGCGTTACGTGGTCCGACACGCGGAGGACGTCCTGCCGGTTTTCGAACAGGCGGTCCCCGGGGATTCGCGCCCCCGTGCCGCGATCGACGCGGCCTGGACGTTCGTCGACGGCGCCGACAGGAGCAGGTTGCAGCGCGTCACCTCCGTCGACGCCCATCGAGCCGCCCGGTCCGCACCCTCCGAAGCCGCGCGCCTGGCTGCGCGCTCCGCCGGGGACGCCGCAGCGGCGGCGTATCTGCACCCCATCGCCCAGGGCAACCAGGTCGGCCACATCCTGCGGGCCAGCGCGAGCGCTGCACGCATCGCGGAGGTCGAGGCGGGCGGCGACCCGGCGATCGGCGAGGCGGCGCTGGATCAGTCGCTCCGGCGCGCGACACCGGTGCTCATCGACGTGCTCCGCCGCTATCCGCTCGCGCCTGACGGCGCCAGTCGGGTCGCCCGGCTGATGAGCGCCCTCGACCGTTCCCTGCGCCAGGGGGCCGACAAGCCGTCGGAGCGCGTTCCGGTCTGCGGCGACGATGAGCGGGGCAGGGAGTGCACGCCATGATGCGCGCGTGGGCGTAGTCCGTGAGGTCCCGGGGCGTCGCACTGCCCGCACCGGTTCGCCTACCCTCGCTCCCGTGCCCCGCAATCCGAGGAAACCCCGCCGACTGGTCGCCGGCGACCGTGTGTTCACGTGGACGACGCGTCACAGTCATCGCACGGATGGCGACGGCCGGTCCGTGGACTGCCGACAGGTCCTCACCCTGTCCCCGCAGCCGGCCGGCACCGGTGGCCTGCTGCGTATCGTCTTCGCTGACGGGCCGGGCCGGTTCGTTCCGGGCGGAGCCCCGCTCGGCTCCGGGGACGTGGGGATGACCGGGGGCGCGTCCCTGAACCTGCACAGGCCGGGCGCCGTCCGGGCTCTGCTCGACGTGGTGTTGTCCCGCGGGTGGCAGCCGACGGAGCGGCAGGAGAGGGAAGTCGACGGCTGGGGGCTTTTGGACGAAGCGGGTGCGCGATGCGGCGACACCGCCCGAACGACGCAGGCGTGGACGACAGTCGAGCAGAGCGCGGGTTCCTCTCCACGCGGTACCGCGTCAACGGCCTGAACTCCTCGCACGCCCACGCCCACGCTCGACGTGTGTGGATGAGTGACACAGGCACACCACTCGAAGACTGCCCGGAGAAGCGAGGCCAGGGCGGTCCGCCCGGCCGTGTGCCGTCATCACCTGAAGACACCGCCGGCAGATGACCAGGACCAGGACAGGGCGGCCTGCTGTTCGCCGCCCCGCGGCCGAGGGCCCACCGGCCTCCGCAGCGCGGGCGCGACGGGCCGCCCCTCCCGCCGGCCGGGAACTCCGAGGGGAGGAGCGGGGAAGGCACCCGCCGGGAGGGGGGTGTGCGGCTGGGAGGCGTGGCTCCCGAGTTGCGCTCCGGGCCCCGCCGGGTCGCGGAGGACGGGGCCCTCGTTCCAGCCTGGTGCTGACCGACCCACGGAAGCTCACTCCGAAGCCGAAGCCGAAGCCGAAGCCGAAGCCGAAGCCGAAGCCGAAGCCGAAGCCGAAGCCGAAGCCGAAGCCGAAGCCGAAGTTGTAGCCGCCGTCGACGGCCCGACCGGGTGCCCCGGCCGGACCGTCGGGTTCGAGCGGGAGCACCGGTCGCAGTGGTCGCAGTGGTCGTGGCCGACGGGGTCGCCGGATGAGGGCGTCCCCCTCTCCCCGGTCAGCGGGTGGCGAGGAACTCGAGCGTGTCGATCACCCGGTGCGAGAAGCCCCACTCGTTGTCGTACCACGCGACCACCTTGACGTGGTGGCCGTCGACGCGGGTGAGTGCCGAGTCGAAGATCGACGAGGCGGGATTGCCCACGATGTCGGACGACACCAGCGCGTCCTCCGAGTACTCGAGTACTCCGGCGAGCGGCCCCTCCGCCGCGGTGCGGTAGGCGGCCAGCACGTCGTCGCGCGTCACCTCGCGAGCGACGGTCGTGTTGAGTTCGACGATCGAGCCCACCGGCACCGGCACGCGGATCGAGTCGCCCGACAGCTTCCCCGCGAGGTTCGGCAGTACGAGGCCGATCGCCTTGGCGGCGCCGGTCGTGGTGGGCACGATGTTGACGCCGGCGGCTCGCGCGCGACGGGCGTCGCGGTGCGGACCGTCCTGGAGGTTCTGCTCCTGCGTGTACGCGTGCACCGTCGTCATGAAACCGTGTTCGATGCCCGCGAGTTCATCGAGGACCGCGGCCAGGGGTGCGAGGGCGTTGGTGGTGCAGGAGGCGTTCGAGACGATCGTGTGCACGGCCGGGTCGTACGCGTGGGTGTTGACCCCGAACGCGAGTGTGACGTCGGCGCCGTCCGAGGGCGCGCTGACGAGCACCCGCTTCGCGCCCGCGTCGAGGTGGGCCCGGGCGGCCTTCGCGGAGGTGAAGCGGCCTGTCGCCTCCAGGACGATGTCCACGTCGAGATCCGCCCACGGCAACTGCGCCGGTTCGCGCTCGGCCAGCACCGTGATCCGGCGGCCGTCGACGACCAGGGTGTCCCCCTCGACGGTCACCGGGCGCCCGAGTCGCCCTGCCGTGCTGTCGTAGGCGAGGAGCCGGGCGAGAGTGGCGGGCTCCGTCAGGTCGTTGACGGCGACGACCTCCAGAGTGCTGTCGCGCTCCAGCAGTGCGCGCAGCACGTTGCGCCCGATGCGGCCGAACCCGTTGATGGCGATGCGAGTCATGAGTGATGTCCCTTCGTTTCCCCACCAGGCTCGCTCGCGGTGGACGCCACTGACAGTGGCGGGATCGCCATGGTGCGCAAGTATCTCGCCATGCGGTGCCCGGCCGCCTACTCGCCCCGCGTGAAGGTGCGCCGGTACTCGCTGGGAGTGGTGCCGAGGATGTGCTGGAAGTGCAGGCGCAGATTCGCCCCGGTGCCGAGCCCGACGTCGGAGGCGATCTGTTCGACGCTGCGCTCCGAGCGTTCGAGGAGCTCGCGGGCCAGGTCGATGCGGGCACGCATCACCCACTGCATCGGTGTGTAGCCGGTCTCCTCGACGAAACGACGGGAGAACGTACGGGGCGAGACTCCCGCCTGCCGTGCCAGGACGTCGAGGGTGAGGGGCTCGCCGAGCCGGTGGAGCACCCACTCCCGGGTGGCGGCGAAACGCTCGCCGAGCGGCTCGGGGACACTGCGCGGCACGTACTGGGCCTGGCCGCCACTGCGGTAGGGCGCCGCGACCAGACGCCGGGCCGCGTGGTTGGACGCGGCCACTCCGAGGTCACCGCGCAGGATGTGCAGGCACAGGTCGATGCCGGAGGCGGCGCCGGCCGAGGTGAGTATGCTTCCCTCGTCGACGAACAGCACGTCGTCGTCCACCTGGACGAGCGGATGCCTGGCCGCGAGTGCCCGGGTGTAGTGCCAGTGCGTCGTGGCGCGCCTTCCGTCGAGCAGTCCCGTGGCGGCGAGCGCGAAAGCGCCCGTGGAGATGGCGGCGAGCCTCGCGCCCCGCCGGTGCGCGGCGACCAGTGCCTCGACGACGACCGGCGGAGGGTCTTCCCGGTCCGGGAACCGGTAACCCGGGACGAAGACGATGTCGGCCCAGGCCAGCGCGTCGAGTCCGTCGGTGACGTAGTACGCGAGGCCGTCCCCTCCGGTCACGAGGCCGGGGGCTGCCCCGCACACCCGCACCTCGTACGGCATGCTCGCGCGGGTCGTGAAGATCTGCGCGGGAATGCCGACGTCGAGCGGCTTCGCACCCTCGAGTACCAGAACGGCGACGCGATGCGGGCGGGGTGCAGGCATGGGAAGAGGTTACGTGGCACGTGCCGTGAGGACTTACGGCCGCGAGGCGGACCGGAGGCTCACCCCGGGGCAGGCCAGGCCAGGCCATGGCGGACGAGGCAGAGGTAGACGCCGGCCGGGGAGCGCCGGGCCGACGCGACGCTGGACTCCCTGTTGGCGTCCGGCGGTTCACCGGCGAGCACGGCACGTGGTGCCGTCGGGTGGCGGCAGGGACGGAGCCGGGGCGCATGAAGACGCCCGGCGGCAAGGCCGTATGCTGCGGCGGGGCGGGGCGGGGCAGGCGCCACTCGGGCGCCGCGACCGCCCGTTGCCGCCGGGTCACCCGTTCCGCATCGGGTACCCGACGAACGAGACCTGGGGGGTTGACCGGTGATCACACCGACCGCGGCCGGAGGCGTGGCCCTGATCGAGTTGGGCATGGCGCTGACGCCGGGACCGAACATGATCCATCTCGCCTCCCGTGCGATCACCCAGGGACGCAGGGCGGGCCTGGTCAGCCTCGGTGGCACCGCCGTGGGATTCGTGTGCTATCTGGTGGCCGCGGCCGCGGGCCTGTCCGCGCTGTTCGCCGCCGTGCCGTTGGCGTACACGGTGGTCAAGCTCGCCGGGGCCGCGTATCTGGCTTACCTCGCCTGGGGCATGCTCAAGCCCGGCGGTCGCTCCCCCTTCGACCCGGCCCAGGACCTGCCTCCGGTCTCCGACGCCCGCCTGTTCTCCATGGGGCTGCTGACCAACCTGCTCAACCCCAAGATCGCTCTGCTGTACGCCGCCCTGCTGCCCCAGTTCCTGGACCCGCAGGGAGGCCCCGCCTGGGCACAACTGCTCCAGCTCGGTGGTGTGCAGATCGTCGTGGGAGTCTCCGTGAACGCCCTGATCATGCTGGGCGCGGCGCGGGTGTCCGGGTTCCTGGCCGCCCGCCCCCGCGCGATGACCGCCCAGCGGTTCGCGGCAGGCGGCCTGCTCGGCGCCTTCGCGGTGCGCACCGCCCTGTCCCGCAGCACCGTCTCCACCTGAGCCGACGCCGCGCCCGGTCCGCCCTCGTGCAGGAAGTCGCGGTCAGGTGTGCCGCCGACGTCCGTCCCGAAGGTCCGCGTGCCCGGCCGGCGACCGATCGGGCCGCCCACGGCCGTCGCGATCCGAGGCAGTGGCGCGCGCGGCCCGGCGACCGGGTCGGCCGCCACGGG
>NZ_JBEXWB010000130.1:0-15899 GCF_040629645.1 Streptomyces sp. NPDC005899
GACCAGGCGCTGACCGGTGCGCGAGGACGTCTCGTCCCGCACGTCGGCGATCCCGCCGATCTTGCCGTCCTTGGTAGGCCTTGCGGACCGACTCGTCGTGGAGCAGGTCCGCGCCGGTGCCGGAGAGGACGATCCTGCCGACCTCCATGACGTGGCCGCGGTCCGCGAGGGAGAGGGCCGCCTGGGCGTTCTGCTCGACGAGCAGGATGGTGGTGCCCGCCGCCTTGAGTTCGACGATGGTCTCCATGATCTTCTGCATCATGATCGGCGAGAGGCCCATGGAGGGCTCGTCGAGCATGAGCAGCTTGGGCTGGGACATGAGGGCCCGTCCCATGGCGAGCATCTGCTGTTCACCGCCCGAGAGCGTGCCGGCCGCCTGCTTCCGCCGTTCCCCGAGGATGGGGAAGAGGTCGTAGGCGCGCTGGACGTCCCTCTCGATGCCCGCCTTGTCCTTGCGGAGGTAGGCGCCGAGGAGGAGGTTCTCGGTGATCGTCAGCCGGGGGAAGATGTGGCGTCCCTCGGGGGAGTGGGCGATGCCCAGGGAGACGATCTTGTGGGCCGGGATGTCGGCCAGCGGCCGTCCCTCGAAGAGGACGCGGCCGCCCAGCGGCTTGAGCAGTCCGGACAGGGTGCGCAGCGTAGTGGTCTTGCCCGCTCCGTTGGTGCCGATGAGCGTGACCACCTCACCGGCTTCGACTTGGAAGGAGATGCCCTTCACGGCTTCGATCTTGCCGTAGGCGACCCGGAGGTCCTCGACCTCTAGCAGTGCGGTCATCGGGTGTCCTCCTCCTCGGTGCGAGGGGTGCCGGGTGCGGCGTCGGTCCCGGCCGGGTCGGTCCCGGCCGGGGCGTGCTGGGTGCTTGCGGTCGCGGCGGCCTCGGCCGCCGCGACTTCCGCGGCCTCCTCGGAGCCGGGGGCGCCTTCGAACGGCGTGCCGAGGTAGGCGGCGACGACGCGCTCGTCTCCCTGGACGACTTCGGCGGTGCCTTCGACGAGTTTCTCGCCCTGCACGAGGACGGCGACCCGGTCGCAGAGGTTGAAGATGAAGCGCATGTCGTGCTCGATGACGAGTACGGCGATGCCCTGGTCCCGGATGGCGAAGATGAGCTCTTCGGTGACCCGGGTCTCCTGCGGGTTCATGCCGGCGGTCGGCTCGTCCAGGAGGAGGAGCCCGGGGTCGCTGGCGAGTGCGCGGGCGATCTCCAGCTTGCGCTGGTCTCCGTAGGGGAGGTTGCGCGCGAGGTGGTCCGCCTTGTCCGCGAGGCCGATGAACTCCAGGAGCTCCATGCAGCGTTCGCGGCTGGCGTTCTCCGCCTTCTTGTAGCCGGGCAGGCGCAGGAGGGCGGACCAGAGGCCTTCGTCGGTCCGGGTGTGGCGTCCGACGAGGACGTTCTCCAGGACGGTCATGTTGGCGAAGAGGCGGATGTTCTGGAAGGTGCGGGCGATGCCTGCCTGGGTGACGAGGTGGGGCTTGGGCGGCAGGACGGTGCCCTTGTAGCTGACCTTGCCCTCGGTGGGGACGTAGAGGCCGGTGAGGCAGTTGAAGAAGGTGGTCTTGCCGGCGCCGTTGGGGCCGATGAGGCCGACGATCTCCCCGGAGTTGACGGTGAGGTCGACACCCCGCACGGCGGTGAGGCCGCCGAAGCGCATCGTGACACCGCTGGCGTCGAGGACGGTGGTGCCGGTGGTGGGTGTGGTCGTGGTGGTCATGGCGCTCACGCCCCCGCCTTCGTGGTTCCGGCGGCTGTGTCGGTCAGTGGTGTGTCCGGCGGTACGTCGAGCTGGCCGGTCTCGTGGAACTCGAGCTGCTTCCTGCGGTCGGCGACGAGCCCTTCCGGGCGGAAGCGCATCAGGAGGATGAGCGCGAGACCGAAGAGGAAGAGCTGGTAGTCCTGCATGAACTGCAGCTTGGCCGGGATGAGGTAGAGCAGCGCGGCGCCGACGAGGGGCCCGCTGAGCGTTCCCATTCCGCCGAGGATGACGGCGGCGAGCAGGAAGGCCGAGTTGGGCGGTACCGATCCGGCGAACTGGTACTGCTCGGGGGTGACCGTGTAGGAGACGTGTGCCTGCACGGTTCCGGCGAGCCCGGCGAGGGTGGCGCCGAGGGCGAAGGCGAGCAGCTTGAGCCGGAAGGCGTTGATGCCCATGGCGGTGGCCGCGGTCTCGTCCTCGCGGATGGCGACCCAGGCACGGCCGATGCGCGATTCCCCGGAGCGCCGGAACACCAGGACGACGACGGCGGTGAAGAGGAGCATCAGCAGGTAGTAGTTGGCCGACCTGCCGAGGGTGAAGCCGCCGATGGCGTGGCTGGTCCCGAAGTCGAAGCCGAGGAGCTTGAGGTCGGGGATGCTGGGGATGCCCTGGGAGCCGTTGGTGAGGTCGGGGCCGCTGACGCCGTTGAGGGCGTTGACCGTCAGGCGGAAGATCTCCCCGAACCCGAGGGTGACGATGGCGAGGTAGTCGCCGCGCAGCCGCAGTGTCGGGGCCCCGATGACGACGCCGAAGACGAGCGAGGCCGCGGCTCCGGTGAGGACGGCGGCCCAGAAGGGGAACTGCACGCCGACGGGGGAGAGCGGGCTGCCGGAGACCAGGGCGGCGGCGTAGGCGCCGACACCGAGGAAGGCGACGTAGCCGAGGTCGAGCAGGCCGGCGAGGCCGACGACGACGTTCAGGCCGAGTGCGACGGTCGCGAAGATGAGGATGTTCGCGCCGATGAGGGCGTACTCCTCGTTCTGCTGGGTGAAGGGGAAGCAGAAGGCGGCGACGAGTGCGGCGCAGAGGGTGACGTTGCGGTGCTTCGCGGTCAGGGCGGTGATGCGGGCGATGAGCCCGGCCCGGGTGAGTGCTGTGAAGCCGAACGCGACGGCGATGACGTAGCCGATGAAGAGTTCGGCGTACTCCGTGTCGATGCCGTAGGTGAAGACGTGGAGCGCCACCCCGAAGGCTCCGGCGATGACCAGGATCTCGGCCCAGGCGGGAAGTGCCTTGGCGCGGGCGGGTGCCGGTGCGCGGAGGCTGTGGAGGAACCGGTTGAGGAAGCTGGGCGTGGGGTCGTCGAAGGGCTGGTCGTGGGGGAGGCCGAGGGAGGCGACGACGGCGACGACGGCGCCGGCGAGGCTGACCCAGGCTCCGGGCTCCAGTTCGATCAGTCCGAGGAGGTTCCCGTTGTCGTCCTCGGTGACGACGACGGCCACGACGGTGTACGCGGTGATGGCGAAGGTGCCGAGGGCGAGCAGCCGGGTGGGGCTGTTCGTGCCGCCGGGGGTGAGCCAGCGCAGACCCTTGACGCCGTATCCGGACACGGCGAACAGCAGGGTGAGTACCGCGCTGATGAGGGTGAGGACCTGGAGCCCGCCGGGGTAGCCCGTGACGGTCAGGTCGCCGGGGAAGGTGTCGGTGTAGGTCCAGGCGAGGAAGGTGCCGACGAGGGCGAGCGCGGCGCCGGCCGTGGTGGTGGCGCGGGCCGCCGTGGCGGACACGGGGAGCAGGGCGCTGTGCGCGGCGGGACTGGTCATGGTCATCACGCCCGATCCGCGACGCGTTCGCCCAGCAGGCCTTGCGGGCGTATGAGGAGGACGAGGATGAGGAGCACGAAGGCCCACACGTCCTTCCACGCGCCGCCCCCGAAGAGCTCCATACCGGGGACATCGCTCATGTAGCCGGTGGCGAGGGCTTCGGCGACGCCGAGGACGACCCCGCCGAGCATGGCGCCGTAGATGTTGCCGATGCCGCCCAGTACGGCGGCGGTGAACGCCTTGAGGCCCATGATGAAGCCCATGCGGAAGCCGATCTGGCCGTTCTTGAGCCCGTAGGCGACGGCGGCGACGGCGGCGAACGCGGCACCGATGGCGAAGGCCATCACGATGATGCGGTCGGTGTTGATGCCCATGAGCTTCGCGGTGTCGGGGTCCTGCGAGGTGGCCTGCATGCCGCGGCCTGCGCGGGTCTTCGAGACGAAGAGGCCGAGGGCGACCATGCACACGGGGGCCGCGATGAGGACGAAGAGGTCGCCCCGCTGGACGTGTGCGCCGAAGATGTCGATCGCTTCGCCCTTGAACTGGGGGAAGGAGCGGTCCTTCGTGGCGTCGGGGTACCACATCCACACGGCCTGCTGGAGTGCGAGGGAGAGGCCGATGGCGGTGATGAGGGGCGCGAGGCGCGGTGCGGTGCGTAGGGGCCGGTAGGCGAAGCGTTCTGCGGCGACGCTGACGGCGACGGAGCAGATGACGCCACCGGCGATCATGAGGGGGATCGCGGCGAGGAGGGAGAGTCCGGACGGAAGCCCGAGGTAGACGGTGAGGGCCCCGAAGCCTCCGATCATGAAGATCTCGCCGTGTGCGAAGTTGATGAGCTGGATGATTCCGTAGACCATCGTGTAACCGATCGCGATGAGACCGTACATCGCGCCGAGGATGAGTCCATTGGCCAGCTGTTGCGGCAGTTCGTGCACCGCAGGGCCTCCGTGGAGTGGTTCGGATATGGCACCGCGCGGGAGCGCTCGTAGCGCTCCCGCGCGGTCTGGTTCATTTGTGTGGCCGGGAGGTCCCGGGGGGACCTACTTGACGGCCTCGCTGAGCTTGGAGGTCCACTTGCCGCCGGTGACCTGGTAGGCGGTCATCATGGTGTTGGTGGTGTCGCCGTACTCGTCGAAGGAGACGGGGCCGGTGACGCCTTCGAACTTGACGGTCTTCATGGCGTCGAGGACCTGGATCCGGGCGTCCTCGGGGAGCTTGCCGTCGTTGTCGGCGACGACCGTCTTGACGGCCTCGATGATCGACCAGGTGGCGTCGTAGGTGCCGCCGCCGTAGGCCTCGTAGGCGTCCTTGTACCCGGCGGTCTTGTAGTCGGCGATGAACTTCTTCGCGGAGTCGAGCTCCTCGACCGGCTTGCCGACCGAGGTGGCGATGTCGCCCTCGGCCTTCTTGTTGAGCTTGATGAAGTCGGCGCTGTACATGCCGTCACCGCCCATGAGGGGGATCTGGACGCTGTCCTTGAGCTGCTGGCTCAGGGGGGCGCCGGCGGGGTACTCGCCGCCGTAGTAGACGGCCTTGGCGCCGGAGCTCTTGACCTTGGTGACGACGGAGTTGAAGTCGCGGTCGTCGGGGTTGATGTGGTCGGTCCCGACGATCTTGCCACCGAGCTCGGTGAAGGTCGTCTTGAAGGAGGCGGCGAGGCCCGCGCCGTAGGGCTTCTGGTCGTCGATGAGGTAGACGTCCTTGACCTTGGCGTTCTTGAAGAGGTAGTTCGCGGCGAAGGCGCCCTGGATCGCGTCCGTGGTGGAGGTGCGGAAGTAGGCCGCGTACGGGCGCTTCTTGTCGCCGGTCTTCCAGTTGTTGCCCTGGGTCAGCTCGGTGCCGGTGTTGGCGGGGGAGACCTGGGTGAGGTTGGCGTCCGTGAAGGGCTTCTGCATCGACTGGGCGACGCCGGAGTTCAGGGGGCCGACGACACCGAGGAGGTCCTTGTTGCCGATGAACTTCTGGGCGTTCTGCTGGCCGACGGAGGGCTGGGCCTGGTCGTCGAGCGCCTGGAGCTCGAACTTGATGCCGGGGACCGTCTTGTCCTTGTTGGCGTTCTTGACGGCGAGGTCGGCGGAGTTCTTGATGCCGAGGCCGAGCGCCGAGAGGTCGCCGGTCAGGGGCGCGTCGACGCCGATGACGACGGTCTGGGTGTCGCCGCTACCGCTGCCCTTGCTGTCGTCGTCGCGCGACCCGCAGGCGGTGAGTGTCAGTGCTCCGGTGGTGAGCACTGTCGTGAGGATGAGCAAAGAACGGTGTCGCACGAAAAGTCCTTTCCCTGGCGCGGCCTCCTCTGCTGAGGTGCCGTGACGATCGCCGGGCCGTACTGGTCGATACAGGGCCGTACAGCGCTGGCGCCCGGCGGCGCGGTGACTGGCCGTGACTCTATGGGCAGGTGAGGGGGTGCGGGACGGGTCCGGTGATGATGTGACTGTCTTGTTATGCCATGGGGAAGGCTTGGTGGTCGCAGTGTGGACATGTACGGCTTTTCCCCGGGCGCCGAAGTGACCGCATGGTGAGAACGCGCAGCTCTGCTAAGGGGCTTGGGGTGATCTTGGTGCTGTCGCACGAATCGGGGCGCAAGGGGTGCGGTGCGGCTGCCCGGCGGGGGCGGCCGAGGGCCTGCCGCCGAAATTCGTGTATTGCCCACATGTTACTCAGTGTTACATCTGGAGGATGTGTGCGGAGCCTCGTGATGAATGGTGTAGCTGCTGAAGTGGCTCATGTAACGCCTGCGGGGGTCAGCCCTGTTGACCGTCCGTGTCCGCCAACCGGACTCCCAGGCCCCGGATATGGGCCCGCCCGGTCCGGAATGCGGTGCGGATTCCGGCCGGGCGGCGGGGTGTCGGGGAAGGCGGGTCAGTCGGTGGCGGGCTGGGGGGCGTCACGGAGCAGGCAGGTCAGCCGGGCGGTGCAGACCCGCTTGCCGTGCTCGTCGGTGATGACGATCTCGTACGTGGCGGTGGACCGGCCGCGGTGCACGGGGGTGGCGACACCCGTCACGAGTCCGCCGCGGGCGCCGCGGTGGTGGGTGCAGTTCAGGTCGACGCCGACGGCGATCCGGGTGGCACCGCCGTGGAGCATGGAGCCGACGGAGCCGAGGGTCTCGGCCAGGACGGCCGAGGCGCCGCCGTGGAGGAGCCCGTAGGGCTGGGTGTTCCCCTCGACGGGCATGGTGCCGACGACACGCTCGGCCGAGGCCTCCACGATCCGCACGCCCATGCGTTCGCCGAGGTCGCCGGCGGAGAAGAGGGCGGGGAGGTCGACGCCGAGTGCGGCGTACTCGTCGATGGTCTCCTGGGGGAACGTGGGTGCGGTGTGCTCGCCCATGGTGTCCTGCTCCGATCGTCGCGGTGCTCGTGCTGTGTGCACTGTTCCTATCAGATGACTGAGCGGACGCTTAGCGCTGTCTCCGCCCCCGGGTGGGCGTTCGGTCCGGCGAGGGGCGCCGCTATCCCGGAGCCGTGATACTAATACCGGTATAAGTATTGGTTACTCGCGTCGCAAGGAGCCGGACCATGGTGGAGATCAAGACGGACACGGCTCTGGAGGCGATGCGCGAAGCCGGACGGGTCGTCGCCCGCGCCCTCGCGGCCGCCCGCCGGACCGCTGCCGTGGGCGTCAGCCTGCGCGAACTCGACGAAGCCGCCGCCACCGTCCTGACCGAGGCGGGAGCGCGCTCACCGTTCCTGGGCTACCGGCCCTCCTTCGCTCCCACCCCGTTCCCCGGGGTCGTCTGCGCCTCCGTGAACGACGCCCTCGTCCACGGCATCCCGAACGACTACCGGCTGCGGGACGGCGACCTGGTCAGCGTCGACTGCGGAGCCGAACTGGACGGCTGGACCGGCGACGCGGCGATCAGCTTCATCGTCGGCACCCCCCGCCCCGCCGACGTTGAACTCATCGCCGCCACGCAGCGGGCGCTGGACGCCGGCATCGCGGCAGCCACCGTCGGCCACCGCATCGGGGACATCTCCCACGCCGTCGACACCGTGGCCCGGGCAGCGGGCTGCGGCATGCCGGCCGACTTCGGCGGCCACGGCATCGGCCGCCGGATGCACGAGGACCCCTACGTCCCCAACCAGGGGCGCCCCGGCCGCGGCTTCCCGCTCCGCCACGGCCTCACCCTCGCGGTCGAACCCATGCTCATGAGCGGAGGCCGCGGCGACTACCGCACCGACCCCGACGGCTGGACCCTGCGCACGATCGACGGCAGCCGAGCGGCGCACATCGAACACACCATCGCCGTGACCCGGGACGGCCCCCGCATCCTCACCGCGCTCTGACCCCGGACCCGGCGGGACCGTGACCTCCCGCGGGCGGAAGGGCTCAAGCCTGCTCGAACCGGATCACGACCGACTTGCTGGCCGGGGTGTTGCTGGTGTCCGCGGTGGCGTCGAGCGGGACGAGGACGTTCGTCTCCGGGTAGTACGCGGCGGCGCAGCCGCGTGCGGTGGGGTAGTGCACGACGCGGAAGCCGGGTGCGCGGCGCTCGACGCCGTCCTTCCACTCACCGACCAGGTCGGTGTAGGAGCCGTCGGCGAGCCCGAGCCGGCGGGCGTCGTCGGGGTTGACCATGACCACGCGGCGGCCGCCCTTGATGCCGCGGTAGCGGTCGTCGAGCCCGTAGACGGTGGTGTTGTACTGGTCGTGGGAGCGCAGCGTCTGCAGCAGGAGGCGGCCCGCGGGGAGCTCGGGGTACTCGACGGGTGCGGCGGTGAAGTTGGCCTTGCCCGTGGCGGTGGGGAAGCGCCGTTCGTCGCGGGGGGCGTGGGGGAGCGCGAAGCCGCCCGGGCGGGCGACGCGGGCGTTGAAGTCCTCGAAGCCCGGGACGACGCGGGAGATGCGGTCGCGGATCGTGCCGTAGTCCCTCTCGAAGTCCTCCCACGGGGTGGCGGAACCGGGGCCGAGGACGGCGCGGGCCAGGCGGGCGACGATCGCGGGCTCCGAGAGCAGGTAGGGGCTCGCGGGGGTGAGGTTGCCCCGCGAGGAGTGCACCAGGCCCATGGAGTCCTCGACGGTGACGAACTGCTTGCGGCCCCCCTGGACGTCCTTGTCGGTGCGGCCCAGGGTGGGCAGGATCAGGGCCCGGGTACCGGTCACGGCGTGCGAGCGGTTGAGTTTGGTCGACACGTGGACGGTGAGGCGCGCCCGGCGCATCGCGGCCTCCGTGACGGCGGTGTCGGGTGAGGCCGCGACGAAGTTGCCGCCCATGGCGAAGAAGACCTTGGCCGCGCCGTCGCGCAGGGCCTGGATGGACCGTACGACGTCGTAGCCGTGGTGCCGGGGGGAGGTGATGCCGAACTCCGCGTCCAGGGCGTCGAGGAAGGCGGGTGCGGGGCGTTCGAAGATGCCCATGGTGCGGTCGCCCTGGACGTTGGAGTGACCGCGCACGGGGCAGACGCCGGCACCGGGCCTGCCGATGTTGCCGCGCAGGAGGAGGAAGTTGACCACTTCGCGGATGGTGGGTACGGAGTGCTTGTGCTGGGTGAGGCCCATGGCCCAGCAGACGATGGTGCGCCGCGAGCCGAGGATCATGGCGAGCGCCTGCTCGATGGCGTCGCGGTCCAGACCGGTGGCCGCGAGGGTCTCCTCCCAGTCGGCGGCGCGGGCGGCCTCGGCGAACTCCTCGAACCCGTGGGTGTGCGCGGCGACGAACGCGGTGTCGACGGCGCCGTCGGTCTCCAGGACCAGCTTGTTGAGGAGGCGGAAGAGGGCCTGGTCGCCGCCGATCCGGATCTGCAGGAAGAGGTCGGTCAGCGCGGTGCCCCTGAGCATGCCGCGGGCGGTCTGCGGGTTCTTGAAGCGTTCCAGGCCGGCTTCCGGCAGCGGGTTCACGGAGATGATCTTCGCCCCGGCGGCCTTGGCCTGCTCGAGGGCGGAGAGCATCCGGGGATGGTTGGTACCCGGGTTCTGTCCGGCGACGATGATCAGATCGGCGCGGTGGAGGTCTTCGAGGCTGACGCTTCCCTTCCCGACGCCCAGGGTCTCGATGAGCGCGGACCCGGACGACTCGTGGCACATGTTCGAGCAGTCGGGCAGGTTGTTCGTGCCGAATTCGCGGGCGAAGAGCTGGAGGAGGAACGCGGCTTCGTTGCTGGTGCGGCCGGAGGTGTAGAACAGCGCCTCGTCGGGGGAGTCGAGCGCGGTGAGCTCCTCGGCGATGATCCCGAAGGCGCGCTCCCACGTCACCGCCTCGTACCGGTCGGCACCCTCGGGCAGGTACACCGGGTGCGTGATGCGGCCCTGCTGGCCGAGCCAGTAACCGCTGCGGGCGGCGAGGTCGGCGAGCGGGTGGGCGGCGAAGAACGCGGGCGTGACCCGGCGCAGGGTGGCTTCCTCGGCGACGGCCTTGGCGCCGTTCTCGCAGAACTCCGCGGCGTGCCGCTCACCGCCCTCCGGCCAGGCGCAGCCGGGGCAGTCGAAGCCGTCCTTCTGGTTGACCTTGAGGAGGGTCCGCGCGGCACGCCGGACACCCATCTGCCGCTGGGCGACGCGCAGGGTGTGGGCGACGGCGGACAGGCCCGCGGCCGCGTGCCCGACCGCTTCCACCCGCGGCGCGTCCTGGACCGGGTCACCGGTCGGGGGCTTGGTGGCCATGGTGCTCCCCTTCGTCGTCGCTTCCGTCCTCGATCCTGTCACGGTCCGCGGGCGACGCGTCGGTGGGAAGCCGGCGGGCGGCGGGCCCGGGTGGCGGGCGGTCCGAGTTGTCAGCGGTCCGTGGCAGGATCGGGGGCGTGGCTGAGACGGCATCGAAGAAGACGGCAGACAACCGACCGCGCCTGCTCCTCATGGACGGGCACTCCCTGGCGTACCGGGCGTTCTTCGCCCTGCCCGCGGAGAACTTCACGACGGCGACGGGACAGCCGACGAACGCCGTGTACGGCTTCATGTCGATGCTGGCGAACACGCTGCGCGACGAGGCGCCCACGCACTTCGCGGTGGCGTTCGACGTGTCCCGCAAGACCTGGCGCGCGCAGGAGTTCCCGGAGTACAAGGCGAACCGCTCAAAGACCCCCGACGAGTTCAAGGGGCAGGTCGAGCTGATCGGCGAGCTGCTCGACGCGATGCACGCGGACCGGTTCGCGGTGGACGGCTTCGAGGCGGACGACGTCATCGCCACGCTGGCCACCCAGGCCGAGGCGGCGGGCTTCGAGGTGCTGATCGTCACGGGTGACCGGGACTCCTTCCAGCTGATCACGGACGACGTGACGGTGCTGTACCCCACGAAGGGCGTGTCGGAGCTGACGCGCTTCACCCCGGAGAAGGTGCGGGAGAAGTACGGGCTCACGCCGAGCCAGTACCCGGACTTCGCGGCGCTGCGCGGCGACCCGTCGGACAACCTCCCGGGCATCCCCGGCGTGGGGGAGAAGACGGCGGCGAAGTGGATCAACCAGTTCGGTTCCTTCGCCGAGCTGGTGGAGCGGGCCGACGAGGTCAAGGGCAAGGCGGGCCAGAACTTCCGGGACCACCTGGACGCGGTGAAGATGAACCGCGTGCTGACCGAGATGGTGCGTGACGTCGAGCTGCCGAAGACGCCGGCCGAGCTGGAGCGGGCGCCGTACGACCGCACGGCGGTCACCGGTGTCCTGGACATCCTGGAGATCCGCAACCCGAGCCTGCGCGAGCGGCTCCTGGCCGTGGACCCCGGTGCCGCCGAGGCGCAGGCTCCCGAGCCCGCGGCCGGCATCGAGCTGGACGGCGTGGTGCTGGGGGCGGGCGAGGTCGGCCCGTGGCTGGACGCCCACGGCCGGCAGCCCCTCGGTGTCATGACGGTGGACACCTGGTCGCTGGGTTCCGGCACGGTCACGGAGATCGCGCTCGCCGCCGCCGACGGGGCGGCCGCCTGGCTGGACCCGGCCGAGCTCGGCGAGGCCGACGAGCAGGCGCTCGCCGCCTGGCTCGCGGACCCGGAACGGCCCAAGGTCCTGCACAACGCCAAGAACGCCCTGCGCGTCCTGCCCGAGCAGGGCTGGCGGCTGGAGGGCGTCACCATGGACACCGCGCTCGCCGCCTACCTCGTCAAACCGGGCCGCCGTTCCTTCGCCCTGGACGCGCTGGCCGTCGAGTACCTCGGCCGCGAGCTGGCCCCGGCCCCCTCCGCGGACGGTCAGCTGGCCTTCGGCGCCGACGACCGCGCGGAGGCCGACGCGCTGATGGCCCAGGCGCGCGCCGTGCTGGACCTGGGCGAGGCGTTCACCGTGCGGCTGGAGGAGGTGGGTGCCACCGACCTGCTGCACGACATGGAACTGCCCACCTCGATCATGCTGGCCCGCCTGGAGCGCCACGGCATCGCCGCGGACCGGGCCCACCTCGAAGGCATGGAGCAGCAGTTCGCGGGCGCCGTGCAGCAGGCAGTGAAGGAGGCGCACGCCGCGGTGGGCCACGAGTTCAACCTCGGCTCGCCCAAGCAGCTCCAGGAAGTCCTCTTCGGCGAGCTGGCCCTGCCGAAGACGAAGAAGACGAAGACGGGCTACACGACCGACGCCGACGCGCTGGCCTGGCTGGCGGCGCAGACCGAGCACGAACTGCCGGTCATCATGCTGCGCCACCGCGAACAGGCGAAGCTGCGGGTCACCGTCGAGGGACTGATCAAGACGATCGGTGCCGACGGCCGTATCCACACCACGTTCAACCAGACGGTCGCGGCGACCGGGCGGCTCTCGTCCACCGACCCCAACCTGCAGAACATCCCGGTGCGCACCGACGAGGGGCGGGCCATCCGCCGCGGGTTCGTCGTCGGCGAGGGCTTCGAGACGCTCATGACGGCCGACTACAGCCAGATCGAGCTGCGGGTCATGGCGCACCTCTCCGAGGACGCCGGCCTGATCGAGGCGTTCACCTCCGGGGAGGACCTCCACACGACGGTCGCCTCCCAGGTGTTCGGCGTCGAGAAGCCGGCGGTCGACGCCGAGATGCGCCGGAAGATCAAGGCGATGTCGTACGGGCTGGCCTACGGCCTGTCCGCGTTCGGCCTCTCCCAGCAGCTGAACATCGAGGCCGCCGAGGCGCGCAGGCTGATGGACACCTACTTCGAGCGGTTCGGCGGCGTCCGCGACTACCTCCGCCGGGTCGTGGAGGAGGCCAGGTCCACCGGGTACACGGAGACGATCTTCGGCCGGCGCCGGTACCTGCCCGACCTGAACAGCGACAACCGCCAGCGGCGTGAGACGGCGGAGCGGATGGCGCTCAACGCCCCGATCCAGGGGACGGCGGCCGACATCGTGAAGGTCGCGATGCTGCACGTGGACCGGGCGATGACCGAGGCGCGGCTGTCGTCACGGATGCTGCTCCAGGTCCACGACGAAATCGTCCTGGAGATCGCGAAGGGTGAACGCGAGCAGGTCGAGGAGATCCTGCGCCGGGAGATGTCCACGGCGGTGGCGCTGCGGGCCCCGCTGGACGTGTCGGTCGGGGTCGGATCGGACTGGGAGTCGGCCGCGCACTGACGGCGCTCAGGCGGCGTCCTCGCCGGCCGGGCGGCCGGGTGCGCTCCGCGTTGTGGGCCCGCCCGCCGGCCGGGAGCCCGGCACCCCGCGCAGCCGCACCCACGCGGCGTACAGCAGGAGTCCGACGGCGAGACCCGCCCCGGCGCCGAAGCAGGCGGTCGGGATGATGTCGAGCGGGGTGTCGATGTGCCCGAAGTAGGCGTACCAGCGGCCGCATCGGTGGACGACGCCGAGGAGCACGCACAGCGTGAGGAGCACGCCCACCCCCCGGCGTTCCGCCCGGCTGAGCACGGGCACGGACCGGGGGGCGGGAGCGGGCCCCGCCTGGCGGAGTCCGGCGCGGGCGAACCACACGAGGACGGCCAGGGCCACGGCCGAACTGCCGTACTGGGCGAGCTGGAAGACCGGGTACCCGCCGACGTCCGCCCGCAGCGCCGGGACCATCCGCGTACCCCACCCGGCGTGGTGGGTGAAGGCGTCCCACACGACGTGGGTGCCCGCCCCGATGACCGCGGACAGGACGAACCACCCGGTCTCGGAGAGGCCCGGGCGGCCGGGCCCCCGCGGCCGTCCTCGCAGGAAGGCGTGGACGCGTCCCCGGGAGGACGCCGGCAGCAGGGCCACCAGCGGTTCGCGCGACAGCAGCCAGGCCGCCAGCACCGCGCCCGTGATGAGCACGTCGACGGTGAGCACCCCCCACGCGGCGTGCGTCACCTCCCCGAACTCCATGGCTCCGGGGACGGCCGTGTCGGCGTAGTAGGTCATGTCGGGCGCGAACGAGCCGGCGACGAGCGCGGAGGCGACCAGAGGGCCGCGGCCCTCCCCGGACCGGCGGACACCGGGGAGGACGGCTGCTGCGTGGCTGAGCGTGAAAGGCATGGGCGCCAGTATGGGTGAGTGCCCGTCAGCGGCCGTCCGCCCGGGCGGCCCCGCCCGTGGCGCCCCGGTCGCGGACGTCCGTGCGGACCGCTCGCGGACCCCCGCGGGGACCACCGCGGGAGAAGTTCCGGGGAGTTGGGCGACGAGGCGCCGACCGGAACGTGAAAAGTCGGTAAGAAGCGGTCTCGGGCCGGTGTCGTGGCGGCGGGGGTTGCCGTAGGGTCGCCTGAGTCCTCGCGCTGGGGAGCGCGAACAGCCGTCGACGGGGAGGGACCAGAACGTATGGCAGCGCAATTCGGCCGCCGGCTTCGCAGGGGGGCCACCACCACCGCGGTGGCGGCGGCCGCCGTGGCAGCCCTTGCCGCCTCGCAGGCCCCTGCGGCTCCGTTCGCCGAGGGTACGGCGGGCGGTGACCAGGCGGCAGCAGGCAGCACGCCCGCCGGTGAAGGCGGCGGCGCGGCCACCGGTAACTCGCCGTACTACACCGACCTGCCCCCGCTGAACACGCCCAACAAGCCCGGAACGTCCGTGAATCTGCCGGTCACCGGCAGTGCGGAGTCGGGCATACCGGCCTCCATCCTGGCCGCGTACAAGAAGGCCGAACAGGAGCTCGCGGGCACCGACGCCGCCTGCCGCCTGCCGTGGCAACTCCTCGCCGCGATCGGCAAGGTGGAGTCCGGCCAGGCGCGCGGCGGCAAGGTCGACGCCAACGGCACCACGTACTCCCCGATCCTCGGGCCGGCCCTCAACGGCCAGGGGTTCGCGCTCATCAAGGACACCGACGGGGGCGCGTACGACGGGGACTCCACCCACGACCGCGCCGTCGGCCCGATGCAGTTCATCCCGCAGACCTGGGCGGCCTGGGGCCAGGACGGCAACGGTGACGGGCGCAAGGACCCCAACAACATCCACGACGCCGCGCTGGCCGCCGGCCGCTACCTCTGCGCGGGCACACGGGACCTGGCCCTGGCGGCCGACCTGGACCGGGCGGTCCTGAGCTACAACCACTCGCGGGAGTACCTGCGCACGGTGCGCTCCTGGTTCGACTTCTACCGGCGCGGCACCCACGAGGTGCCCGACGGCACGGGCGTCCTCCCCGCCGACAGCAGCAGCGGCTACGTCCCCTCGCCCTCGCCCACGCCCTCGCTCCCCGGCACTCCGGGCACGACGCCCGGTACGCAGTCCGGCGGCGGGAGCCACCCCACCACCCCCGCACCGAAGCCGACACCGCCCACCGGTCCCAAGCCGCCGACCGGCACACCCACCCCGACCCCGACGCCGACACCGACCCCCACGCCGACGCCGACCCCGACCCCGACGCCGCCCGCACGGCTCGGCAGCCTCGAGAACGCGGGCACCGGGGACCTCACCGCCACGGCGGGCGATGCCTTCGCCGAGCGCGTCACCGTGCGCGCGAAGAGCACCGTCGGTGCGCCGCTCCGCGGGGCCGACGTCACCTTCACCGTGACCGGGGACACGGACGCCCGCTTCACCGGCGGCAGGTCCACCCTGACGCTGGCCACCGCGGCCGACGGCACCGTCACCGCCCCGGTACTGACGGCGGGTGAGAAGACCGGCGCGTTCGAGGTGACGGCCGTCGCGGGCACCACGGCTCCACGCACCCTCACCTTCACCGCGCACGTCACGGCCCGGCAGCCCGACGCCCTCGAACGGGTCGACGGCAAGGCCCTCACGGCCGTCGCGGGCACGCCGTTCGCCGGCACGGTGGAGGTGAAGGCCACCCGCAAGGGTGTGGGCGTCGCGGGCGCCGCCGTGACGGCGACGATGGTCACCGACGCGGAGACCCCGGCCGAGAATGACAAGGGCCCGTACTTCGCGGAGACGTCCGGCCGCTTCGTCCGCACCATGGACCTGACGACCGGACCCGGCGGAATCCTGCGCCTGCCACAGATCCTCGCCGGTGACGACGCGGGCACGTACAGGCTCCGGCTCACCACCGCGAGCGGCGCCACGGTCACGGTGGAACTCACGGTGGAGGCGCCCGGCGCATCGCAGGCGCCCGAGGCGCCCACCGGCTGACCCGGGACGGGCGGGG
>NZ_JBEXWB010000131.1:0-15881 GCF_040629645.1 Streptomyces sp. NPDC005899
CACGGCCGGGCCCCGCGCCCTTGGCGTGCCCGCTCCGGCGTCCGGGCTCGCGCCTCTGGCGTACCCGGCCCCCACGTCCGGGCCCCACGCCCCCGCCGTGCCCGCCCTCACGGCTGTCCCGGAGTGCGCCCGTGTCAGGTGTCGCAGTCCAGGACCGTGCCGCACAGCCCGCACCGGGCGCGTGTCCGGCCCCGCACGGGTACCCGGATGCGCTGGTGGCAGGTGGGGCAGGCGAAGGAGACCCGCAGCCCGGCGGCACCGTCCTCGAAGCCGTACGCGGCGGCCGGGTCCGGGTGTGTGCCCGGGTGTTCCCGGGCCTGGCGCCGGTCCTTCGCGTACCGGCGGCGGCCCGCCCACCCCGCGGCCGACAGCGGCGGCCTGCGCAGGTCGCGCAGGGCCCGCTCCCGGCCGTGGGTGTACGCCGTGTACGCCTGCGGGCTGGTGAACCAGACGGCCGGGTCCTCGCCGAACAGCAGCGCGCGCTTGGCGAGCACGTACCCGAACTCCTCCGGAGTGAGGTAACCGAGTTTCTGGCTGGAGCCGGCGTCCTGGCGGAAGGCGTCCAGCAGGAGCCAGCCCGCCCCGAGATAGGCCGTCACCGTGTCGGTGAGGATCTCGTTGTCCCGCGTGCCGGGGAACTCCAGGCCCAGGCGGTGCAGCAGCACATGGGTGATCTCGTGGGCCAGGGCGGCCCCGATGTCCCTGCGGTGCGTGCGGAAGCGGTCGTTCAGCTCGACGAAGTACTCGGGCCCCGCCGTCAGTTCGACGCTCGCGGCGTGCTCCATCGGCCGGAAACCGACGATGACCCGGGCCTCCGGGAGGCGCAGGTGCCGCACGAGCGCGTGGGCCACCCGCTGCGTGCCGAGGTGGAGGTCGTCGGCGTCGGAGAACGCGGCGTCGACGGGGGCGAGGCTGGTGGTGTACCGGCCCACGCCGTCGGGCGATATCCGCCGGTAGAGCGCGGTGATCGCGGACCGGACGGTGTCCAGATGCGGGAACCCGTGGACGACCGGGCCGCCTCCGGCGCTGCCGCCCGTCCTGCCCTCCGCGCCGCTCCCGTCATTCACGCCGCTCATCCCGGACCCCCGTCGACGACGCCCCTCGGACCTTCACTGTAGAGGGACCCGTGGCGGGGGCGGGTGGTTGACCGCTCGGAGATCTTGGCCGGAAAGCCCGCCTTGTGGAATCGGTGATCACTTCCCGATAATCGGACCGTTCTTGTCGGGAGCATGGCGAGAATGTGGCCGCATCCCGGCGCGGACCAGCACGCCCGCACGCCTGCCCAGCACCCCCCACCGCTTCCCACAGGAAAGCAGGCAGTCAGTGAAGCAGCTTCTGCGCGCCCTCAAGAGATGCTCCGTCATAGCCGCCGTGGCCCTCGCCGCCATCAGCCTCCAGCCCTCCGGCGCCTCCGCGGCCCCCACCCCCGTCGTCGGCGGCACCCGGGCCGCCCAAGGGGAGTTCCCCTTCATGGTCCGGCTCTCCATGGGCTGCGGCGGGGCGCTCTACGCCCCCAACATCGTCCTCACCGCCGCCCACTGCGTGAACGGATCCGGCAACAACACCTCCATCACCGCCACCGCCGGCGTCGTCGACCTCCAGTCCTCCGCAGCCGTCAAGGTCCGCTCCACCAAGGTCCTGCGGGCGCCCGGCTACAACGGCGCCGGCAAGGACTGGGCCCTGATCAAGCTCGCCCAGCCGATCAACCTGCCGACCCTGAAGATCGCCACCACCACCGCGTACGACACGGGCACCTTCACGATCGCCGGCTGGGGCGCCGCCACGGAGGGCGGAGGCCAGCAGCGCTACCTGCTGAAGGCCAACGTCCCCTACGTCTCCGACTCCGTCTGCCGGCAGGCATACGGGAGCGATCTCATCCCCGGCGACGAGCTCTGCGCCGGATACAGCGCCGGCGGCGTGGACACCTGTCAGGGCGACTCCGGCGGCCCCATGTTCCGCAAGGACGACGCCGGAGCCTGGATCCAGGTCGGCATCGTCAGCTGGGGTGAGGGCTGCGCACGTCCCGGCTACCCCGGCGTCTACACCCAGGTCTCGTCCTTCGCGTCCGCCATCGCCTCCGCGGCGGCCACCCTCTGACCCAGCTCAGCAGGCCGGCCGCCGCGCGTCCCCGGGGACGTCCGCTCCGACGGGCGCCCCCGGGCCCAGCTCCACGTACGGCGCGCCGGCCTCCTCCAGCTCCAGCACCCACACCTCGTTGGCGCCCTCCCGGAGCACCGGACCCGGGACGTACAGCGTCCGCTGCGGTCCGGCCGACCAGTAGCGGCCCAGACAGAAGCCGTTGACCCAGACGAACCCCCGTGTCCACCCCGGGAGTTCCAGGCCCGCGTGGTCCGCGTCCGCCTCGCCCGCCAGCTCGAAGAAGCCCCGGAACAGGCCCGTCGGTCCCGCCTCCCCGACGCCCTCGAACGGCACCGCCGCCACCGCCCCCGGCTCCTCGAAGGCGGCCAGCCGCAACGCCCGGGCCCGCACCCCGTGCAGGAACTGCCGCTCGTGCAGCACCCCGCCGGTGATGCCCTTCGGCTCACCCAGCCGCGGCCCGTAGTTCACCCGCCCCAGCGACTCCACCCACAACTCCACCCGCGCCGGTCCCGCGACCGGCACCTCCAGCGTGTGGTCCTCCTCGGTCAGCACCCCCGCCCGCACCCCGTCCACGGACACCACCGCCCTGTCCCGCAGCCCCGCGACACCCAGCGGATACGGCCGACGAGGACCGGGTACGTCCACCCGGTAGCGGACCACCCCGCGGTCCACACCCAGCTCCTCGAACGTCGGCGGCACCCCGTGCACCGGACCCTCCGGGTCGCCCAGCGCCTCCAGTGCCCCCGCCAACGGCACACCCTGCGTCAGCTCCACCCGCACCACCCGCCCCAGCCCCACCGGCTCCGGCGGCAGCCCGGGCAGCGGACCGTCCGCGTACCGTGCCAGCACCTCCCGCATCCGCCAGAACTTCTCCGTGGGCCGCCCGTACTCGTCGACGGGCGCGTCGTAGTCGTACGACGTCACCGTCGCCGCCAGTGCCCCGTCGTGCAGCGGACCCGAACGGTTCGCCCCCGCCCAGCCGGCGAAGTTCGTCCCCCCGTGGGCCATGTACACGTTCACCGAAGCCCCGCACTCCAGGACCTCCCGCAGCGCCCGAGCCGTCTCCCCCGGATCGCGCACGACGGGGCCGGCCCCCCAGTGCCGGAACCAGCCGCACCAGAACTCCATGCACATCAGCGGCCCACGCGGCCGGTGCCGGCGGAGTATCCCGAACGCCTCACGCGCCCCCGACCCGAAGTTGACCGTCACCGGCACACCGGGCACCGAGCCACCCGACAGCATGTGGTCCTCCGGGCCGTCGGAGGTGAAGAGCGGCACCGTCACCCCGCAGCGGCGCAGCAGTGCCGCCAGCTCCTCCAGATGTGCCGCGTCGGAGCCGTAACTCCCGTACTCGTTCTCCACCTGCACCATGACCACCGGGCCGTCCGCGGTGATCTGGCGCCGCGCCACCTGGGGAAGCAACTCACCGAACCAGCGCTCCACCGCCGCCGTGTAGCCGGCGTCCCGCGTCCGCACCCGGCGGCCGAACCGTCCCGTGACCCACGCCGGCAGCCCCCCGTTCTCCCACTCCGCGCAGATGTACGGCCCGGGCCGCACGATCGCCAGCAGCCCCGCCCGCTGTGCCGCGTCCAGGAAACGGCCGAGGGCCCCCACGTCCCGGTAGCCGCCCTCGGACGGCTCGTGCAGATTCCACGGCACGTACGTCTCCACGCAGTTCAGGCCCAGCGCACGCAGCATCGACAGCCGGTGCGGCCAGTGCTCCTCGTGCACCCGGAAGTAGTGCAACGCCCCCGACAGCAGGCGCACAGGGCTGCCGTCCAGCCGGAAGCCCTCGTCCCCCACGGTGAAGTCAGCCATCGCCCCATACGCTCCTTCGTACGCACACCCCGCCCCGGCACCCAGCCTCGGCCCCTGGCGCCCGGCCCGTCCATGGAGAAAGATCAGCTTCGCTTGGACGCAGCACCTGACAGGAAGCGGGAGCCGATGTACCGGACCTGGACGCGGTGCTTCACACCCGGCGCCCACCACCACCGGCTCGGCCTGGCCTGCCTCGGAGTCGGCCTCCAGCACGGGGCCCTGCCCACCGTCGGACCGCGCACCCTCGACCACCACGTCGCCGTACTCGTCGGCGCGGGCAGCGGATGGTTCGCCGGATCCGACGGCCGCCGCACCGCCGTCACCGCTCCCAGCCTGATCTGGCTCACCCCCGGAACACCCCACCACTACGGCGCCGGCCCCGCCGGCTGGGACGAGAGCTTCGTCGACTTCACCGGCCCCGCCACCACCACCTACACCGAACTCGGCTTCATCGAGCCCGACCGCCCCCTCGTCCCCCTCACCGACACCTCCGGGCCCCGCGCCGCGATCGGCCGCATCGTGCGCGCCGCACACCGGGACGACCCCCACCTGGACGTCGAAGCGGGCGCCGCCCTCCACGAACTGCTCGTGTCACTGCGCCGGGCACGCGCCGACACCGCGCCCGACGGCGAGTCCGTGCTCGCGGCCCTGGCACGCCACGCCTGCCGGCCGCTGACCGTCGCCGAGCACGCCGCCCGCCACGGCATGACACCCGCGCAACTGCGCGCCGCCGTGCGGCGCGGGGCCGGCTGCAGCCCCAAGGAGTACCTCCTCACCGTCAGACTCGGCCGCGCCGAGGAACTCCTCGCCACCACCGACCTGCCCGTCGCCGCCGTCGCCCGCCGCGTCGGCTACGACGACCCCGCCTACTTCTCCCGGCTGTTCGCCCGCCGCGTGGGCACGGCGCCCGTCCGCTTCCGCGAGCAGCAGAGGCATGCCGTCCCCGGTGGCTGGAGCGACCGGATCCCGGCCCCGGGCCGCCCACCGGTGACCGCGCCCGGCTGAACAGGCCCTAAGCTCGCTGACCATGACCACGAGCGACATCGACGCGTCCGTCACCGCCGAGCTGAACCGACTGCGCGAGAGCATCGACAACATCGACGCCGCAGTCGTCCACATGCTCGCCGAGCGGTTCAAGGCCACCCAGCAGGTGGGCCACCTCAAGGCCGCCCACCACCTCCCGCCCGCCGACCCGGCACGCGAAGCCCGCCAGATCGCCCGGCTGAGGCAGCTCGCCGAGAGCGCAAAGCTGGACCCCGCCTTCGCCGAGAAGCTGCTGAACTTCATCGTGGCCGAGGTCATCCGCCACCACGAGCGCATCGCCGAGGAATCCGGGGACAGCCCGGCCACCGGCGCCTGAGGCCGACAGGCCCGGCAGGCCCGTACGAAAGCCCCGGCCGGAGCCGCGCCCGGCAGGCGTCCTGACCGGTCCGCCGGCAGGCGTCCTGACCGGTCCGCCGGCAGGCGTCCTGACCGGTCCGCCGGTGGGCGCCCACCGCTGCCCCCACCGGCGGGCGGACCCCGGACGGCGGTGCCCGCCGCGCGGACGGGGCCCCGGCCAGCAGCCCTGCGAGAACCCCGCTGCGCGGCCCCCGGCCCGTACGGCAGCATGGGCGCCATGTCCGTACTGACGCGCGACGAAGCGCAGACCCGTGCCCAGCTCCTCGACGTCCACCGGTACACGATCGACCTCGATCTGACCGCGGGGGAGGACACCTTCGACTCCCGCACCGCCATCCGGTTCAGTGCGGAGGCGGACGGCGACACCTTCGTCGAACTCAAGCCGGAAACGCTGCGCTCCATCAGCCTCGACGGACAGCCCCTGGACCCCGCCGCCCTCTCCGGGAACCGCTACCCGCTCCCCGGGCTCACCGCCGGCCCCCACGAACTGCGGGTCGACGCCGCCATGCGCTACTCCCGCACCGGTGAGGGCATGCACCGCTTCACCGACCCGGCCGACGGGCACACCTACGTCTACACCCAGCTCTTCCTGGACGACGTCCAGCGCGTCTTCGCCGCCTTCGACCAGCCCGACCTCAAGTCCGTCTTCGACCTCACCGTCACCGCGCCCGAAGGCTGGACCGTCCTCGGGAACGGCACCGCCACCCAGGACGCCGAAGGCCGCTGGACGATCGCTCCGACCCCGCCCGTCTCCACCTACCTCGTCGCCGTCGCGGCCGGCCCCTGGCACTCCGTGACGACGCAACACGCCGGGCTGCCTTTCGGCATCCACTGCCGCCGCTCGCTCGCCCCGTACCTCGACGCCGACGCCGGCGAGATCCTCGACATCACCCGCGCCTGCTACGACCGCTACCACGAGAAGTTCGACGAGCCCTACCCCTTCGACTCCTACGACCAGGCATTCGTCCCCGAGTTCAACGCCGGTGCCATGGAGAACCCCGGACTCGTCACCTTCCGCGACGAATTCATCTACCGCTCCGCCGTCACCGACACCGAACGCCAGACCCGCGCCATGGTCATCGCCCACGAGATGGCCCACATGTGGTTCGGCGACCTCGTCACCCTCACCTGGTGGGACGACATCTGGCTCAACGAGTCCTTCGCCGAGTACATGGGCTACCAGACGCTCACCGAAGCCACCCGCTTCACCGACACCTGGGTCGACTTCGGCGTCGCCCGCAAGGGCTGGGGCTACGACGCCGACCAGCGTCCCTCCACGCACCCCGTCGCCCCCGCCCCCGACGCCGTCCCCGACACCGCCTCCGCGCTCCTCAACTTCGACGGCATCTCCTACGCCAAGGGGGCCTCCGCGCTCCGCCAACTCGTGGCCTGGCTGGGGGAGAAGGACTTCCTCGCCGGAATCAACACCCACTTCGCCCGCCACCGGTTCGCCAACGCCACCCTCGCCGACTTCATCGACAGCCTCGCCTCGGCCACCGACCGCGACGTCCACGCCTGGGCCGCCGACTGGCTCCGCACCACCGGCATCGACACCCTCACCGCCCGCGTCGAGGACACCCACCGCTCCTGGACCCTGGCCGTCGACCGTGACGGCACCCGGCCGCACCGCATCGCCGTCGGCACCTACGACTTCTCCCTCGACACCCAGTCCGGTGCCGACCAGCTCGTCCTGCGCGAACGCCTCGAACTCGACGTCCCCCAGGCCGGCGCCCCCGCCACCCTGCCCGGCCGCCGCCCCGCCCTCGTCGTCCTCAACGACGACGACCTCACGTACGCCAAGGTCCGCCTGGACGCCGGCTCCTGGGACACCGTGCTCACCGGCCTGTCCCGCATCCCCGACCCCCTCACCCGCGCCGTCCTCTGGAACACGGCCCGCGACATGGTCCGCGACGGCGAACTCCACCCCACCGCCTACCTCACCGCCGCCCGCACCCACCTCCCGCGGGAGACCGACCTCGCCCTCGTGCAGGGCGTCCTCACCTTCGCCACCACCCACATCGCCGACCGCTACCTCACCCCCCACGACCGGCCCACGGCCCTGGCCACCCTCACCGACCTCTGCCGCGACCTCCTCCGCCGCACCGAGGGCCTCACTGCGAAGGACTGGGAACAGGGCATCGGCACCCCCCGTCCCGACAGCCCGGACCCCGGCCTCCGCCTCACCGCCGTACGCCACTTCATCGCCGCCGCCACCCAGCCCGCCACCATCCAGGACTGGCTCGACGAGGGCACCGTCCCCGGCGGCCCCGAACTCGACCCCGAACTCCGCTGGCGCATCCTCACGCGCCTCGCCGTCCTCGGCGCCACCGACGAGAGCGCCATCGCCCGCGAACTCGGCCAGGACCCCAGCGCCACCGGACGGGAAGGCGCCGCCCGCTGCCGGGCCGCCCTGCCCGAGCCCGAGGCCAAAGCAGCCGCCTGGCAGTCGATGTTCACCGACGACACCGTCTCCAACTACCTCTTCACCGCCACCGCCCAGGGCTTCTGGCAGCCCGAACAGAGCGACGTCCTCGATGACTACGTGCCCCGCTTCTTCCCGGCCGCCATCGCACTCGCCGCGCGCCGCGGCTCCGCCATGGCCGACGCAGCGGGGCGCCACGCCTTCCCCGTCCACGCCGTCGGCACCCGGACCCTCGAGCTCGGCGAGGACGCCCTCCACGACGAGAGCCTCACACCCGCCCTGCGCCGCAAACTCGTCGACCAGCTCGACGACCTGCGCCGCGCCCTGGCCGTACGTACGGCGCACTGACCGGCCCCACCACGCACGGCACCCCGCCCCACCCGGAGGCCCGGGCGGCGGACACACCCCCGCGCCCCTCGGACACCGCTCCGTGCCCGGCCCCCGCTCCCCGGGGGCCGGGCACAGCCATGCGAACGGCGCACGCCTATACCAGCCACCCGACCCGCACTCCACCCGCACCCGGTAGCAGTACCCCTTTCGGGTTCAGATCGTTGGGCTCTCCGGCCGCATCCTCCGCAATCCGGACAAGCTGGCACGACCGCCCCCGCGTACCCGAAGGACCAGATCACCCATGCCCATCCCGCCGCTCGCCGGAGGAACCGCAGGCCCCGCCCACCTGCGCCCCCTCATCGACACCGTGCTCACCGCCCTGCACCACGGCGCCACCCGGCGCGACGGCCCCCTCCCCGCGGGGGGCCCCGCCACCGTCACCCAGCACCTGCGCGACGCCGCCCACCCGCTCATCCCCGACCAGGGCACCGGCGCCCACCACGCCCTGCGCACACTCGTCACCGCGCTCGCCGAAGGCGCCGCCGACCCCGCGCACCCCCACTGCGCCGCCCACCTGCACACCCCGCCCCTCGCGCTCGCCGCCGCGGCCGACCTCGCCGCCTCAGCCCTCAACCCCTCCATGGACTCCTGGGACCAGGCCCCGGCGGCCTCCGCCCTGGAAGACCTCCTCACCACCGCACTCGCCGCCGAGGTCTACCCGCACGCCACGCAGCCCGACGCCCTCGTCACCACGGGCGGCACCGAGGCCAACCAGCTCACCCTCCTCCTGGCCCGTGAACGCCACGGCCCCGTACAGACCGTCTGCGCCGCCAACGCCCACCACAGCATCGCCCGTGCCGCCTGGCTCCTCGGCCTCCCCCGGCCCGTCGTCATCCCCGCCCCCACCGGCGTCATGGACGTGACCGCGCTCCGCGACGCCCTCCTCCGCCTCGACGGCCCCCTCCTCGTCACCGCCACCGCGGGCACCACCGACACCGGCCGGATCGACCCCCTCGACCACATCGCCGACCTCACCACCACGCACGGCGCCGACCTGCACATCGACGCCGCCTACGGCGGCCCCCTCCTGTTCAGCCCCACCCACCGCGCCGCGCTCACCGGGCTCCACCGCGCCGACAGCGTCACCCTCGACCTGCACAAACTCGGCTGGCAACCCGCGTCGGCCGGCATCCTCGCCGTCCCCCACCGGCACGACCTCGACGCCCTCCACCACCACGCCCCCTACCTCAACGCCGACGACGACACCGACGCGGGCCTCCCCGACCTCCTCGGCCGCTCACTGCGCACCACCCGCCGGCCCGACGCCCTCAAGATCGCCGTCACCCTCCAGGCACTCGGCCGCGACGGACTCGCCGACCTCGTCGACCGCACCGTCGCCGCCGCCCACCACCTCGCCCGCGTCGTCACCCGGACGCCCGGCCTCCAGCTCTACGCCCACCCCACCATCAGCACCGTGCTGTTCCGCCCCGCCGGTGCCGACGACACCACCGTCGCCGCCATCCGCCGCACCCTCCTCACCGACGGCCGGGCCGTCCTCGGCAGGGCCCACGCCGACGGGCGCCTCTGGCTCAAGGCCACCCTGCTCAACCCCCACACCACCCCCCAGGACCTCGACCGCCTCACCGCCCTCGTCACCCAGGCCGCCACCGCCCTCACCGAAGGAAGCGCTCCCCGATGACCGACCGGACCGACCGGCCCACCCCCCGCCCCGACCGGACCCACGACCTCATCGGCATCGGCATCGGCCCCTTCAACCTGTCCCTCGCCGCCCTCGCCCACCACACCCCCCACCCCCTCACCACCGCCTTCTACGAACAGAAGCCCGCCTTCCACTGGCACCCCGGCCTCCTCATCGACGGCGCCACCCTCCAGGTCCCCTTCCTCGCCGACCTCGTCACCCTCGCCGACCCCACCAACCCCTGGAGCTTCCTCAACTACCTCCGCACCCGCGAGCGGCTCTACCCCTTCTACTTCGCCGAGCGCTTCCACATCCAGCGCACCGAGTACGACGCCTACTGCCGCTGGGTCAGCAGGCAGCTCCCCACCCTCCACTTCAGCCACCAGGCCGACGCCGTCCGCTGGAACGCCGACCGCTCCTTCTTCGAAGTGGACTACACCCGGCTCGACCCCCACGGCCAGGCCCAGGGACTCGGCCGCGCCCACGCCCGCCACGTCGCCCTCGGCGTCGGCACCGAACCCTTCGTCCCCGAGCCCCTGCGCCCCCTGGCCGAAGCACCCGGTGTGCCCGTCCTCCACTCGGCCGACTACCTGCACCACCGCGACACCCTCCTCGGTGCCGGCCACATCACCGTCATCGGCTCCGGCCAGTCCGGCGCCGAGATCTTCCTCGACCTGCTGCGCGCCCGCCCCCGAGGAGCCGAACGGATCCACTGGCTCGCCCGCACCCCCGCCTTCGCCCCCATGGAGTACTCGAAGCTCGGCCTGGAGCACTTCACCCCCGACTACACCCGCTACTTCCACGCGCTGCCCGAAGCCGTGCGCGACACCCTCGTCCCCAGCCAGTGGCAGCTCCACAAGGGCATCGACACCGACACCATCACCGCCATCCACGACGAGCTCTACCGCCGCACCCTCCACGGCGGCTGGCCCGACGCCACCCTCACCCCCGGGGTCCACGTCCGTACGGCGGGCAGGCTCGCCGGCTCCCGGATCGAGCTCCACCTGGAACACACCCAGGAAGGCACCCGCACCCGCCTCGCCACCGACGCGGTCGTCCTCGCCACCGGCTACCGGGAACGCCCCGTCGACAGCCTCCTCACCGCCCTCGCCCCCCACATCCGCCGTGACGCCTCCGCGCGGCCCCGCATCGACGAGTCCTACCGCCTCGAACTCGATCCGGCCGTGACCGGCCACATCTACGTGCAGAACGCCGAGCGCCACACCCACGGAGTCGGGGCCCCCGACCTCGGCCTGGCCGCCTGGCGCAGCGCCACCATCCTCAACGACCTCACCGGCACCACCCCGTACCCCCTTCCGCAGCGCACCGCGTTCACCACCTTCGGTCTCACCCCCCACCACGAAGCGAGGATCCCGGGCCAGAACACCGGCCCCGGCTCACTCACCCACGGCCGCTGACGCACGACGGCGGCCGCCCCCTCACCAGGGAACGGCCGCCGCCACCGGCTGTGCTCACCTCACGAGCACGTGCCCACCTCCGCCAGGCCCGGCCTCTGCCGGGGGTGCCTCTAGAACACCGGCACGCCCTCACGCGTCAGCCGCCAGTCCACCGAGGCGAACTCCGCGGGGTCCACGGAACCCCTCGCCTGCACCCAGGCGATGATCGTGTTCCGGATCTCCTCCGAATTCGCCCACACCTGCTTCGCACCGGGGACGTGCGGGAAGTTGCCCCCGCCGCTCGCCCGGTAGTTGTTCACCGCGAACACGAACCGCGCCGCCGGGTCGACCGGCTCGCCCTGGAACGACAGCCCCACGATCCGCGAACCCGCGGGCTTCGCGATGTCGATGTCGTACGTCACGCCCGACACCACGTCGTAGTTGTAGTCCGGGATGTTCTCCGCGTTCGTCAGCGTCGACGTGTCCACCGGCGCACCCGCGGCCGTCCGCACGTAGTACCTCGCCGAGAACTCCAGGTAGTCCTTCAGCTGCGCGCCCGTCAGCAGCCGTGCCTCGAGCGTGTTCTCGAACGGGTACAGCCCCGCGGCGTCCTTGATGGTCACCGCGCCCGCCGGGATCGCAGCCGTGCGCGAGAAGCACGCGGCCTGCGACAGCACCGGCAGCGCCGCGTACTCCCCACCCGCCAGGGCCGCCTTCACCGTCTCCGCCTGCACCAGGTTGATCAGGTCGATGACCGGCTCGTCCTTCCAGGGCGCGTCCACCGTCGACATGGACGCCACCGACGTACCGATCACCTGGTTCACGTACGCCACCACCTTCGTGTGCTCGTCCCCGAGCATCGACGTGATCCGCGGGTCCTCCGCCACCGTGTTGGAGTTCAGGACCTCCGCACCGGCCTTCTCGACCACCCAGCGGCCCTTCTCCCACACCAGGTCGAAGTCGAACAACGTCAGGCGCTGCCCCCACTTCAGCGGCTCCGAGAGGACGACCTGCTTGCCCGTCGCCTTGTTGGTCACGAAGTACTCGGGGATCTCCGCGTGCGCGTGTCCCACCAGGATGGCGTCGATCCCCGGCACCTGCTCCGCCACCAGGCCGGCCGCGTTCTCGACGTACGGCAGCTGGTCCCCGTACGACGACGTCCCCGACGACCCCGAGTGCGCCGACACGATCACCACGTCAGCGCCCATCGAGCGAAGCTTCGGCACCCACTTCGCGGCCTGCTCCTCCAGGCCCGGGAACACCATCCTCCCGCCCACGTTGGCCTTGTCCCAGATCGCGATTCCGGGGTTCGTCAGCCCCAGCACCGCCACCCGCACATCGCGCCCGTGCGGCGTGCGCAAGCGCTTGATCACGTACGGGGCGAAGGCCGGCCGCAACGTCTTCGCGTCCAGTGCGTTCGCACCGAGCAGCGGGAAGTCGCACTGCTTCTCGAACGTGCGCAGGACCGGGATGCCGTAGTTGAACTCGTGGTTCCCCAGCGCCGCCGCGTCGTAGCCGATCGCGTTCATCGCCTGCGCCATCGGGTGCACCGGCCCGCGCCGCGCCGTGATCGGGTCCACCTTGGCGTAGTAGTAGGACAGCTGGGTGCCCTGGATCGTGTCGCCCGCGTCGATCAACAGGGTGTTGTGGCGCCCCCGCTCCTGACGGATCCGCTCCACGAGCGTGGAGATCTTCGCCAGGCCCACGTCGTTGTGCGCCTTGTCGTCGAACTCCTTGTCCGTGAAGTAGTCCCAGTTGAACACGTTGCCGTGCAGGTCCGTGGTCCCCATCACGGTGAACGAGTACCGCTTCGCCGGACGCCCGTGCCCGTGCCCCTTCGGCTCGGCGGCTCCGGCCGGCCCCGCGACGGCCCCGCCGGCCAGCGCCACGCCCGCACCCGCCACGGCCGAACGGCCCAGAAACGTCCTACGGTTCAACGGCATCCTTGACTCCTCGTCCAGACGAACAACGCGCGTAGATTCTGACCCGGCCGCCACCCTCCGCAACACCCCGCGCAGGTTTCGATCTGGTGACCACCAGCCACGCCGATGTGCGCCGGCTCCCCGAGCCGCCCGCTGCCGAACCGACAAGCGTACGAATCACCCCGCGGAAGAATGCTCATCGGAGCACCCCGCCGCACAATTCAACACTTGTCAAAGACCTTTCTCCCAAAGGTCGTTGTCCTTTCATGCAGACCCAATTACCTACCCATAGGTAAGGTCTAGGCTCGAACCATGCGCCGAGCCAAAATCGTTTGCACCCTGGGACCCGCGACCGACACGTACGACCAGATCAAGGCACTCGTGGAAGCGGGAATGGACATCGCCCGCCTCAACCTCAGCCACGGCACCTACGCCGAACACCGAGCGCGCTACGAACACGTGCGCAGGGCGTCCGAGGAAACGGGCCGCAGTGTGGGAATCCTGGCCGACCTTCAAGGCCCGAAGATCCGTCTCGGCCGCTTCGCCGAGGGACCCGTACTCCTTGAACGCGGCGACGACTTCACCATCACCGTCGAACCGATGGAAGGCGACCGCCACGGCTGCGGCACCACCTACGACGGCCTCGCCGCCGACGTCACCCCCGGCGAACGCATCCTGATCGACGACGGCCGTGTCACCCTCGAGGTCACCGAGGTCGACGGGCCACGCGTGCGCACCACCGTCATCGAAGGCGGCATGGTCTCCGACCACAAGGGGCTCAACCTCCCCGGCGTCGCCGTGTCCGTGCCCGCCCTCTCCGGCAAGGACGTCGACGACCTGCGCTGGGCCCTGCGCACCGGCGCCGACATCATCGCCCTCTCCTTCGTGCGCAGCGGACGCGACATCGACGACGTCCACCGGATCATGAAGGAGGAGGAGCGCCACGTCCCGGTGATCGCCAAGGTCGAGAAGCCGCAGGCCGTCGACAACATCGACGACATCGTCGCCGCCTTCGACGGCATCATGGTCGCCCGCGGCGACCTCGGCGTCGAGATGCCCCTCGAACAGGTGCCCATCGTGCAGAAGCGGGCCATCAAGCTCGCCAGGCGCAACGCGAAGCCCGTCATCGTCGCCACGCAGATGCTCGACTCGATGATCGACAACTCGCGCCCCACCCGGGCCGAGGCCTCCGACGTGGCCAACGCCGTCATCGACGGCACCGACGCGGTGATGCTCTCCGGCGAGACGAGCGTCGGCAAGTACCCGATCGAGACCGTCCGCACGATGGCCCGCATCGTCGAGGCGGCCGAGGAGGACATCCTCGCCAAGGGTCTCCCGCCCCTCACCGACCGCAACAAGCCCCGCACCCAGGGCGGCGCCGTCGCCCGCGCGGCAGCCGAGATGGGCGACTTCCTCGGCGCGAAGTTCCTGGTGGCCTTCACCCAGAGCGGCGACACGGTCAAGCGGCTCTCCCGCTACCGCTCCCCGATCCCCCTCCTCGCCTTCACTCCCGACGAAGCCACCCGCGCCCAGCTGAACCTGACCTGGGGCGTGGAGACCTTCCTCGGCCCGCACGTGGAGTCGACGGACGCGATGGTGGCCCAGGTGGACGAGGAACTGCTGCGGATCGGCCGGTGCCGCAAGGGTGACGTCGTGGTCATCACGGCGGGGTCCCCGCCCGGAGTCGCCGGCTCCACGAACCTCGTGCGGGTGCACCACATCGGTGAGGACGACAGCCCGGAGTGACGGGTGCCCGTGGGGCACGCCCGGAGTGAGCTCCATGGGGGGAGGGCGGGCGAGGGCCCGCCCCGCTTCCGTGCCGTGGACGCCCACGCGACCGCGAGGAGCTGACGGCTCCACGGCGGGCGGCCTGAGGCGGACGTTCACGGGGAGGCGGGCATCCGCTGCCGGATGCCGACTGTGCCGGGTGCGGGAGTCGAACCCGCACGCCCTTTCGGGCAGATTGGTTTGAGCAATCAGCGTCTGCCGTTCCGCCAACCCGGCCAGGTGTGCTTCGCAGTGTACCGGGTGACCGTACGGGGTCGCAGCTAGGTAGTCTCGTGGGCAGCAGTCCCTGCCCTGGAACAAGGAGCCCCGTGACCACCCCCGAGTCGCCCCAGCCCGTAGACGCCGTCGACGACGACAAGTCGCACGTCCCGCCGCTGACGACCCGTGTCGTCATCGCCGAGGACGAGGCCCTCATCCGCCTCGACCTCAAAGAGATGCTGGAGGAAGAGGGCTACTCGGTCGTCGGCGAGGCGGGGGACGGGCAGCAGGCCGTCGAGCTGGCCCGGGAGCACCGGCCGGACCTGGTCATCCTCGACGTGAAGATGCCCGTCCTCGACGGGATCTCCGCCGCCGAGAAGATCGCGGAGGAGTCCATCGCCCCGGTCCTGATGCTCACCGCCTTCTCGCAGCGCGACCTCGTCGAGCGGGCCCGGGACGCCGGGGCGATGGCGTACCTGGTGAAGCCGTTCAGCAAGAGCGACGTGGTCCCGGCGATCGAGATGGCCGTGTCCCGGTTCGCCGAGATGAAGGCGCTCGAAGGCGAGATCGCGGACCTCTCGCAGCGGCTGGAGACACGGAAGCTGGTGGACCGGGCGAAGAGCATCCTCCAGACGGACTACGGGCTCTCCGAGCCGGCGGCGTTCCGCTGGATCCAGAAGACGTCGATGGACCGCCGCATGTCCATGCAGCAGCTCGCCGAAGCGCTCATCGAGGACGCCGAGGAGAAGAAGAAGGCCGCCGAGTAGGCCCGTACCGCCCACGGAAGAGGGCCCGCGCCCCGGTGA
>NZ_JBEXWB010000132.1:0-15862 GCF_040629645.1 Streptomyces sp. NPDC005899
GCCCAGGCCGCCGCCCGCAACGGCTCCGCCGCCCGGGCCGGCGGGACGACGGCCCCCGCCGCCCAGCCCGCCCCCGGCCCCAAGGGCGTCCCCACCCCCAAGGACCTGGCGAGCCTGCGGGCCCCCGGCCCCCCGGCGGCCCCTCACCCCGCACAGCCGACCGCCCCCAACGCCACACTGCGCTGGTCCTCCGACAAAGGCTGGGTGGAGCGCGGCGGCCCCCTCGGGGAACCGGCCGAGACCGCCTCCCTGCCGACCCTGGCCCAGCTCACCAGCGCCGAACAGCGCTGGGCCGACCGGGAGGAGGACATCACCACCGTCGGCGGTGACCCCTTCGAGGTGGGCCAGGTCTTCGCCCGCCGCTGGATGGAACGGCTGCCGGAAACCGTCCACCTGCAGAAGCTCTCGACCATGTACCCGCGCATCCCGCACCGCATCGACGGCGAACTGCTGCGGTACGCGGCCCGCTTCGGCCTGCTGGCGCACAAGGACGACCAGATCGACGAGCACGACCGCTACGCCATCCGGGCGGGCTTCTGGCGCGAGATCGACGTGCGGGCGGCCGCCGAGCACGTCCCCGCCGGGGAGTGACCCGGGCGGCACAGCCCGGCCCCGGGCGCAATACGGGGCATCCGACCCCGTACTCTCGTACCTCGTGAGTACGGGCACAGCACAGGCGCAGACCGGGACCGTGTGCGCGGTGCGTGATCTGGTCAGGACCTATCCCGCCGTCCGCGGCCGGCGCGGCCGCGCGGCCACCCCCGAGGTGCGCGCCACCGACGGGATCAGCCTCGACGTCCGCCAGGGGGAGGTCTTCGGGCTGCTCGGCCCCAACGGCGCCGGCAAGTCCACCCTCGTACGGCAGCTCACCGGCCTCATGCGTCCCGACTCCGGCAGTGTCGAGGTGCTGGGACACGACCTCGTGCGCCACCCCGAGCGGGCCTCACGGCTCATCGGCTACCTCGGTCAGGAGTCCACCGCGCTGGACGAGCTGACCGTGTCCCTCGCCGCCGAGACCACCGGGCGGCTCAGGGGGATGCCGGTCCGCCGGGCACGGGCCGCGCGCGACGCCGTACTGGAGGAGCTGGGGCTGACCGAGATCGCCGGACGCCCCCTGAAGAAGCTGTCGGGCGGCCAGCGGCGGCTCGCCTGCTTCGCCACCACGCTCGTCGGGGAGCGTCCCGTCCTCGTCCTGGACGAGCCGACGACCGGCATGGACCCCGTCGCCCGGCGCGCGGTCTGGGCGGCCGTCGACCGGCGGCGTGCCGAGCAGGGCGTCACCGTCCTGCTCGTGACCCACAACGTCATCGAGGCCGAGACGGTCCTGGACCGGGTCGCCGTCTTGGAGCGCGGCAAGGTCATCGCCTGCGACACCCCCCAGGGTCTCAAGGAGCGGGTGGCCGGCGAGGTCAGGGTCGAGCTGGTGTGGCGCGAGCGGGCCCCGCTGGACGTCCCGGAGGTCGCCGCGCTGCGCGCCTCGGCGCAGGAGTCGGGGCGCCGGTGGGTGCTGCGGCTCGGACCCGACGAGGCCCGCGCGGCGGTCGCGGCGGTGACGGGCGGGGCGGCGTTCTCCTCCCTGGACGACTTCACCCTGGCCACGCCCAGCCTGGAGGACGTCTACCTGGCGCTCGGCGGGGACGCGGCCAGGGCTACCGAAGGGCTGGTGAAGGCGTGATCACGCAGTTGTCGGAGCCGAAGGGGAGCCGCACCAGGTGACGAGCATCGTTCCCGCCGGGCCCGCGGACACGGTGACCGGGCCGCCGGCCCGTCCCGTCACGGCACCGGCCGGCCCGCCGCCCCCCGTGACGCCGGCGCCCCTCGCGCCACGGGCCGGGCTGCTGCCCGCGCTCGCGGCCGTCTACCGGGCACAGCTGTCGCGCGCGAGGGTCGCCCGGATACCGCTGCTGTTCGTCGCCACCTTCCAGTCCGTCGGGATCATGGTCCTGATGCGCGGGGTCGTCGACGGGGGCACCGAGGCGCGGGCCGTCGTCGCCGGTTCGAGCGTGCTGGTGGTGGCGTTCGTCGCCCTCAACATGCTCGCCCAGTACTTCGGGCAGCTGCGGGCCGGGGGCGGACTCGACCACTACGCCACCCTGCCCGTACCGGCCGCCGCGGTGGTGCTCGGAGCGGCGGGGGCGTACGCCTCCTTCACCGTGCCCGGCACGGTCGTCACCGCGGTGGCGGGCAGCGTGCTCTTCGGCCTGCCCCTGACGCACCTGTGGGTCCTGGTCGCCGTCGTGCCGCTGGCCGGGGCGGCCCTCTCCGGGCTCGGCGCCGCCCTCGGCCTGCTCGCGCCCCGCCAGGAACTGGCGACGCTGCTCGGGCAGCTGGGCATGTCCGCCGCCCTGCTGCTCGGCGTGCTGCCCGCGGAGCGGCTGCCCGGGCCGGTCGGCTGGGCACGCGACCTGCTGCCGTCGACGTACGGCGTGGAGGCGCTGGCCCGCTCCTTCGACACCCACCCGGACTGGGCGGTCGTCGCCCTCGACCTCGCGGTGTGCGCGGGGGTCGGTGTGCTGTCCCTGGCCGTGGCGACGTGGGCCTACCGCCGGGCGGCCGTGCGCTGACGGGCGGTGTCCGGCACCCCACGGGCCGGGAGCCGCGTGGCCCCGGCCGGTCCGGTGGGGCGGCGCCGGGGGCCACCTGGCACGATGGCAGCGTGACCGCACCCATGACCCCGCCGCACGAGCCCGACCCCCACGATCCGTGGCAGCCCCCGCCGTCGGGGTCCCACGCCGTGCCCGCCGGCGAGGAGCCGGCCGACGAGCCGGCCCTCGGTACGGAGGTGCTGCAGGGGACGGTGATCGCCGCGCTGCTGACGGTCGCGGGCCTCGCGCTCGGCCTGCTGTGGCTGTGGCTGGCGCCCCGGGTGCCGCTGATCTCGGACGACACCGCGGTGTTCCTGGAGAACAGCGAGGGTGAGCAGGCCATCGGGGCGGACGGGACGTTCGTGCTGCTCGCCCTGGCCTTCGGCCTGGTGTCGGCGGCCGCGGTCTTCCTCCTCCGCCGGCGCGGGGGCATCTGGCCGGTGGCGGGGCTGGCTCTCGGCGGGCTGCTCGGCTCCCTGCTCGCCTGGGGGATCGGCACCTGGTTCGGGCCTACGTCGGATGTGGTGGCGCACGCCAAGGAGGTCGGCAAGGGTGTCACCTTCGACGCGCCGCTGAAGCTGAACGCCGTGGGCGCGGCGGTGCTCGCCTGGCCCGTCGCGGCGATGGTCGTGCACCTCGGGCTGACGGCGCTGTTCGGTCCCCGGGACCCGGAGCCGGAATGGGAGGTTCCGTACGGGGCCGGGGACGCGGCAGCGCCGTTCGGGCCGGCGCCCCGGCCGGGCCCGGCTGCCGGGGGCGAGGGGCCGGGGCAGGCCTGACGGCGTCAGCCGCTCCGCCCGGACCCGCTGCCGGCGCGCCGCACGGGCCGGGCCCGGGCGTCCGTACGTGCCGGTCCGTCGAGCGGGCCGGGCCTGCCGGCGCGGGCCCTACGCGCGGCCGATCGGGGCGAGCACCGCGTCCGTCAGGGTGGCCAGGTCCGCCGCGGACAGCTCGACCTCCAGGCCGCGGCGGCCCGCCGAGACACAGATCGTCAGGTGCCCGGACGCCGAGGCGTCGAGGACCGTGCGCAGGCGTCTGCGCTGGCCGAGCGGCGAGATGCCGCCCCGGACGTAACCGGTGGTGCGCTCCGCGGCCGCCGGGTCCGCCATCGCGGCCCGCTTGCCGCCCACCGCCGCCGCCAGTGCCTTGAGGTCCAGCGAACCGGCCACCGGCACCACCGCGACGACCAGTTCGCCGTCCACCTCCGCGACCAGGGTCTTGAAGACCCGGTCCGGGGAGACGCCCAGTGCCTCGGCGGCCTCCTCGCCGTACGACGGGGACGAGGGGTCGTGGTCGTAGGCGTGCACGGTGAACGCCGTGCCCGACGTGGTCAGCGCGACCGTCGCCGGGGTGCCCCCGGACTGCTGCTTCTTCGCCTTCTTGGCCACGCCGGACGTCCTCGGGTCAGTTGGGGTGGGTGGGGGCGCGGGTCAGGTCGAGCGCCGGCAGCGAGGGCAGGTGCCGGATGACGGCGGTCTCCTTGCGCAGGAGCGCCAGCTCCTCGCGCAGGCGGGTCGCCGTGTCGGGTGCCTGGAGCAGTCGCTGCTTCGTGGGGACGTCGAGCACGGCCGCGGCGGCCACCAGGTACGAGACGACGGACGGGTCGTCCGGCAGGTCGGCACCGGTGGTCAGCGAGCGCTCGTCGGCGCCGGCGAGCCGCTTCTGGTAGCTGCGGAAGGCCCGCAGGACCCCTTCGGCGAGGGCTCCCGCCTCCTCCTCGGGGGAGTGGCCACCCTCCTCGCCGGCCGGGTCCTCCGGCAGTTCCTCGACCTCGGCGGACAGGTAGGGGCCGCTCGTGTCGACGGACAGCAGCCTGACCCGGGTGGTGCCGGTCGCCAGGACCTCGAAGCTGCCGTCGGCGCGCTCGTGGATCTTCGCCGCGTCCGCGACGCAGCCGACCCGGTGGAAGGTCTGGATCGGATCGGGGCCGAAGCCGTCGGCCGGGGCCCGCTCGACCGGTCCGGCGGCGGCGACCGCGTCCGGCATCCCGGTGGCCGTGGGAGCGGTCTCGCGGCCGTCGCGGATGGCCACCACGACGAAGCGGCGCGGCGCGTCCTCGTCGGTGTCCAGCAGCTCGCGCATCAAGGCGCGGTAGCGCTCCTCGAAGACGTTGAGCGGCAGCACGAGGCCGGGGAACAGGACCGCGTTCAGCGGGAAGAGGGGCAGGCGAGCGGTGGTCACAGCGGACCAGCCTAGTGGCCGCCGGGCCCGCCGTGTCCTGGCCGTCCGGGTAAGGCCGCCGAAGAGGCCGCGCGGAGCCGTGCGCCGGACCTCGTCCGGAGGAACCCGTCGAGGGCGTCCTCGGACACGCGTGCCCACGGGAACGACGTGACGTACGGACCGATCAGCGCGAACTGCTCCAGCGCCTCCGCGTCGCGGCCCCGCGCGGCCAGGACGTACGCGAGCAGGTTCCGGGCCTCGGCCGGCCAGGGGTCGCCCGCAGGGAACAGGCTCGAGAACCCGATCGCGAGGTCGGCGGCGGCGTCGATCCTGTCGTCCTGCACGGAGGTCCTGCGCGCGGCGGCCCGCTCGTCGCACAGCAGCGCGAAGGCGGCCCGGGCCGGAAGCGTCTGCACGAGGGAGTCCCCGGCGGCGTCCTCGGCCGCCCGCTCGGCGAAGTCGAGGCACTCCCGGTGCGAGCCGTACCAGGACGCCGACAGGTACTCGAGTGCGGCCACGTGGCATCCGTGGTGGTGCGGGGAGCGGCGCACGGCCTGTTCCCACAGCTCCCCGAAGACCGTGTGGGTGGCGTGCGTGCCCCGGGCGTGGTCGAGGGCGAGCCGCCAGGGCACGGGGTCCCGGGGGTCGGCCTCGGCGGCCGCCGTGATCAGGGGGGCGACGTCGCGGAGCAGCTCGGCGTGGGCGGGGGAGGCCCAGGCGCGGCGCACGGCCAGCCCGGCCTTGACGAGCAGGGCGTCCGGATCGCGCGGCGCGGCGGCGAGCCAGCGGGTGAGCCACTCGTCGCGGCTGCCGGCGAAGGCGACCAGACGGGTCAGGCAGCGGTCGCGGGTCTCCCACTCGGCGGCGTCACGGGTGACGGCGAGCAGCTTGGCCGCGTGCTCGAAGTCGCCCAGGGCGGCCGACACCAGGGCGGGGGCCAGCCGCTCGTCGGGGGCGTCGAGCAGCACGGCGTCGTCCGGCGGCAGCTCCGCGGTCACGCCGGGGCCGTACGGGAACGAGCGGGCGGAACGCAGCAGGGTGCGAAGGAGAGCCATGGTGCAGACCATTGAAAAGCGCTGGTGGGGACGGCGCCAGGGGCACCCTGTGAAGCTTCTGTAGCGAGTGCGGGGGTTGCCCTGGAAAAGTTCAAGAGAAGGCAAAGGAAGCGGCGGTGACTGGCTGGAATCCGACCCTCGACCTGCCGCCGCCCCGCCCACCCGTCCGGGTGTCCTACGCGCGTTCGACGGCCTGCCGTACCCGGCGGGCCCGGGACAGCGGCGACCGGCCGGGGAGCCCGCCCGGTCAGCTGCGGCGCAGCAGCCTGGAGGCACCGGCCGCCACCGTCGTGGCCAGGATCCACCCCAGCATCACCAGGGCCGCCGCCGCCCACTGCCAGCCGCCCTCCATGCGCCAGTAGCCGTCCTGCCCGAGGTCGACGACGGGCACCAGCAGGTCCAGCGAGTACAGCGCGGCGTTCCACTGCGGATGCTCGCTCCCCTTGACGGACGCCGGACGGTACTGGGAGAAGGCGAACGCCCCCGCCGCCCACAGCACGGCCATCCACACCAGGGCCCGGCCCGGCCGGTAGCCGTACGCCACCGTCCAGTCCTGCAGGTAGCCCCAGATCCTCCCCGCCGGCGGCAGCGTCTCGCGCCTGCGCCGCTGCTTGGCCAGCAGGACCTCGCGGGCGTCCGCGTCCTCCCCGCAGCTCCGGAGCACCGTCGCCAGGCGCTCGTACGGCTCCGGCACGTACTCGGGTGTCGCGGCCAGCACCCATTCCAGCCGTCTGGACAGCGGGAAGTGGCCGTAGGGGACGAGGTTCTCGTACACGAAACCGCCCATCGCCAGGCCGCCCGGCCCCGGCCAACTCGTCGACAGGTCGATCAGCGTGACGACCTTCGCGCCGTTCAGCACGACCCGGCCCTCCATCGGGCGCTCCGCGTTGAACCTCAGCTCCGGGGTGACGATCCGGCGCAGTGACAGCTCCTCCTGGCCGGTCAGCACGAACCTCGCCTTGTGCAGGTCGACCGCGTCACCGAAGCGGCCGTCGTCGAGACGTGCGGCGCCCCGGCACTCGAAGACCTGCGCCCGGGTGCCGGGAGCCGGGCCGGCGCCGTGGGCGATGCCGTACGGGGGAGTGGTGCCCTGGTTGCCGGTGTCGACGCTCACCCACGCCTCGGTCATGTACAGCGAGCGCTCCACGCTCAGCTGCGGGGCGTTCAGCGCCCGCCGCCCGTCCGAGGCGCGCAGCCGGCTCCCGCGCAGGCTCAGCGAGCCCCCCACCTTCGCCCCGCGCAGACTCAGCTCGCCGCGCGTGTCGATCATCTCGGCCTGAAGGTCCTGGGCCACGGACATCCCGTCGCCGACGAAGGCGCGGCCCCGCCGGTCCGGACCGGCGAAGAGCTGGTTGATCAGCAGGTCCGTGCCGATCTGCGCGTCGGTCAGCCTGATGCCCCGGTCCACCCGGCACCGGGGCAGATGCAGGTCGCCCTCCGTGTGCAGCCGGGCCGCCTCCAGCCTCGGCACCGCGCAGCCCACCAACCGCAGCGTGGTGAAGTAGCACTCGGGCATCACCACCTCCTGCTCGAAGCGGCAGCCCGTCAGCTCCACGTAGGGCGAGACCCGGCCGCCCGCCAGGTCCAGCTTCCCCGTGACGCGCACGCCCCGGAGCTTCAGGGCGGCCACCCGCCCCGGCCGGGCGGGCGGCCCGCTCAGCAGGAGCCGCGCCACCGTCCGGGCGCCGACACTGCGCTCGGGGCCCCAGACGTGCGGCGCGAACGGGTCGTCGTGCACCGGATCGTGGGAGCGCAGATCGTAGGTCGTGCCGTTCCGGAAGGACTGCCACATGCCCAGTTCCGCGGCGCTGAGCCCGTCGGGAATCTCGCCGTCGTGCGGTTCGGTCACCGTCTCACCTCCGCAGGCGCGGTCCGTCCCGCGCTCGTACAGTCGTTCTTCCCTCTGTGTGACCGCGTGAACGCCGACGGTCAGCCGTGACGGCGGGGGCATGTATCAGCCAGTGATACGGAGGACCGGAGGCCGGAAGCGGTCTGAGAGAATTGCGGTGTGATCTCTCGAATCGATCTGCGCGGTACCGCCCTCCCCGAGGGCGGCGCCCTGCGCGACCTGCTGCCCCGTGCCGAGTTCGACGTGGAAGCCGCCCTGGAGACGGTGCGGCCCATCTGCGAGGACGTACGCCATCGCGGCTCCGCGGCAGTGATCGAGTGGGGGGAGAAACTCGACGGCGTGCGGGTCGCGTCGGTCCGGGTCCCCGCCGACGCGATCACCGGGGCGCTGGAGCGCCTCGACCCCGCCGTGCGGGCGGCACTGGAGGAGTCCGTCCGCCGCGCCCGCCTCGTCCACCGCGAGCAGCGCCGCACCACGCACACCACCCAGGTCGTCCCCGGCGGCACGGTCACCGAGAAGTGGGTGCCCGTCGACCGCGTCGGCCTCTACGTCCCCGGCGGGCGTTCGGTCTACCCCTCCTCCGTCGTGATGAACGTCGTCCCGGCCCAGGAGGCGGGTGTCGAGGGCATCGCCGTCGCCTCCCCGCCCCAGCAGGAGTCCGGCGGCCTCCCGCACCCCACGATCCTCGCCGCCTGCGCCCTGCTCGGCATCGACGAGGTGTACGCCGCCGGCGGCTCCCAGGCCGTCGCGATGTTCGCGTACGGCACCGAGGACTGCCCGCCCGTGAACCTCGTCACCGGCCCCGGCAACATCTACGTCGCCGCCGCCAAGCGCCTCCTCAAGGGCCGCATCGGCATCGACGCCGAGGCAGGCCCCACCGAGATCGCGATCCTCGCCGACGCGAGCGCCGACCCGGTGCACGTCGCCGCCGACCTCATCAGCCAGGCCGAGCACGACCCGATGGCCGCCGCCGTCCTCGTCACCGACTCCGAGGAGCTGGCCGCCGCCACCGAGGCCGAGCTCACCCCGCAGGTCGCCGCCACCAAGCACACCACCGAGCGGATCGAGCCCGCGCTGGCCGGCCGCCAGTCCGCGATCGTCCTGGTCGACGACCTGGAGGACGGCCTCCGGGTCGTCGACGCCTACGGCGCGGAGCACCTGGAGGTCCAGACGGAGGACGCCGCCGCCGTGGCCGGCCGGGTCCGCAACGCCGGTGCGATCTTCGTGGGCCCCTGGTCGCCCGTCTCCCTCGGCGACTACTGCGCCGGCTCCAACCACGTACTGCCCACCGGGGGCTGCGCCTGCCACTCCTCCGGCCTGTCCGTGCAGTCCTTCCTGCGCGGCATCCACATCGTCGACTACACCCGCGACGCGCTCGCGGAGGTCGCCCACCACGTGGTGACGCTCGCGGAGGCGGAGGACCTCCCCGCCCACGGCGCCGCTCTCAAGGCCAGGTTCGGCTGGAAGGTCCCGCAGGCGTGAGTGACGACAGCACCGGCCGCAACGCCTGGGACAGCCTCCCCATCCGCGACGAACTGCGCGGCCAGTCCCCGTACGGGGCGCCCCAGCTCGACGTACCGGTCCGGCTGAACACCAACGAGAACCCGTACCCGCTGCCCGACGCGCTCGTCGACCGCATCGCCGAGCGGGTCCGCGAGGTTGCCCGCGACCTCAACCGCTACCCCGACCGTGACGCCGTGGAGCTCCGCACCGAGCTCGCCCGCTACCTCACCCGCACCGCCGGGCACGAGGTCTCCCCGGCACACGTCTGGGCGGCCAACGGGTCCAACGAGGTCCTCCAGCAGCTGCTCCAGACCTTCGGAGGCCCCGGGCGCACCGCGATCGGCTTCGAGCCCTCCTACTCGATGCACGCCCTCATCTCCCGCGGCACCGGCACCGGCTGGATCTCCGGACCGCGCCACGAGGACTTCACCATCGACGTCGGGGCCGCGAAGCGGGCCATCGCCGAACACCGCCCCGACGTGGTCTTCATCACCTCGCCCAACAACCCGACCGGCACCGCGGTGGACGCCGGGACCGTCGTGGAGCTGTACGACGCCGCGCAGGCCGCCGGGCCGTCGATGGTCGTCGTCGACGAGGCGTACGGCGAGTTCAGCCACCGCCCCTCACTGCTCCCGCTGATCGAGGGCCGCCGCCACCTGGTGCTCTCGCGCACCATGTCCAAGGCGTTCGGCGCCGCCGGCCTGCGCCTGGGTTACCTCGCCGCCGACCCCGCCGTCGTCGACGCGGTCCAGCTGGTGCGGCTGCCCTACCACCTGTCCTCCGTCACGCAGGCCACCGCGCTCGCCGCCCTGGAGCACACCGATACGCTGCTGGGGTACGTCGCGCAGCTCAAGAGCGAGCGCGACCGGCTGGTCGACGAGCTGCGGGAGCTCGGCTTCGCCGTCACCGACTCGGACGCCAACTTCGTCCAGTTCGGCCGCTTCGCCGACAGCCGCACCGCCTGGCGGCAGATCCTCGACCGCGGTGTGCTGGTCCGGGACAACGGCGTACCGGGATGGCTGCGGGTCTCCGCGGGGACCCCGGAAGAGAACGACGCGTTCCTCGATGCGGTGCGCGAACTGAAGAAGGAGCACGACGCATGAGCCGCGTAGGCAGGGTGGAGCGGACCACCAAGGAGACCTCCGTACTCGTCGAGATCAACCTCGACGGCACCGGCAAGGTCGATGTCGCGACCGGGGTCGGCTTCTACGACCACATGCTCGACCAGCTCGGCCGCCACGGGCTCTTCGACCTCACGGTCAAGACCGAGGGCGATCTGCACATCGACTCGCACCACACCATCGAGGACACCGCGCTCGCCCTCGGCGCCGCCTTCCGGCAGGCGCTCGGCGACAAGGTCGGCATCTACCGCTTCGGCAACTGCACCGTCCCGCTGGACGAGTCGCTCGCCCAGGTCACCGTCGACCTCTCCGGACGCCCCTACCTGGTGCACACCGAGCCGGAGAAGATGGCGCCGATGATCGGCGAGTACGACACGACGATGACCCGGCACATCCTGGAGTCCTTCGTCGCCCAGGCGCAGATCGCCCTGCACGTCCACGTGCCGTACGGCCGCAACGCCCACCACATCGTGGAGTGCCAGTTCAAGGCGCTGGCCCGCGCGCTGCGGTACGCCAGCGAGCACGACCCGCGCGCGGCCGGCATCCTCCCGTCCACGAAGGGCGCCCTGTGACCGGCCTCAACACCGTTCTGATCGTCGTGGGCCTCTTCCTGGCCGGCGGCGTCTACTCCTTCTGGAAGCAGGGCCTGCCCAAGGGCGTCGTCGTGCTCCTCGGAATCGGCTCCGTGATGTGCCTCGTGGCGGGCGTCATGCGGATCCAGGGAATCTGGGACTGAGGTAGAGGACTGTGAACGACAAGAAGAAGGTCGTCGTCTTCGACTACGGCTTCGGAAACGTGCGTTCGGCCGAGCGGGCCCTCGCCCACGTCGGCGCGGACGTGGAGATCACCCGTGACTTCGACGCCGCGATGAACGCCGACGGGCTGCTCGTCCCCGGCGTCGGCGCCTTCTCCGCCTGCATGGACGGGCTGAGGAAGGCGCGCGGCGAATGGGTCATCGGCCGCAGGCTGGCCGGCGGACGCCCCGTCATGGGCATCTGCGTCGGGATGCAGATCCTGTTCGAGCGGGGCATCGAGCACGGTGTCGAGACGGAGGGCCTCGACGAGTGGCCCGGCACCGTCGGCCCGCTCCAGGCCGACGTGGTGCCCCACATGGGCTGGAACACCGTCGAAGCGCCGGAGGACTCCCAGCTCTTCGCCGGCCTCGGCCCCGAGGCGCGGTACTACTTCGTGCACTCCTACGCGGCGCACGACTGGTCCCTCGAAGTGACCAACGCCAAGATCCGCGCCCCCAGGGTCACCTGGGCGACGCACGGGGAACGCTTCGTGGCCGCCGTGGAGAACGGCGCGCTGTGGGCCACCCAGTTCCACCCCGAGAAGTCCGGCGATGCCGGCGCCCAGCTGCTGACCAACTGGATCGAGACGCTGTAATGCCGAAGCTTGAACTGCTCCCCGCCGTCGACGTCCGCGACGGCCAGGCCGTCCGCCTCGTGCACGGCGAGTCCGGCTCCGAGACCTCCTACGGCTCCCCGCTGGAGGCCGCCCTCGCCTGGCAGAGCGCCGGCGCCGAGTGGCTGCACCTCGTCGACCTCGACGCCGCCTTCGGCACCGGTGACAACCGGGCGCTGATCGCCGAGGTGGCCGGCGCCATGGACATCAAGGTCGAGCTCTCCGGCGGCATCCGCGACGACGCCTCGCTGGAGGCGGCGCTGGCCACCGGCTGCCGCCGCGTCAACCTCGGCACCGCCGCCCTGGAGACCCCCGAGTGGGTCGCCAAGGTCATCGCCGAGCACGGTGACAAGATCGCCGTCGGCCTCGACGTCCGCGGCACCACCCTGCGCGGCCGGGGCTGGACCCGCGACGGCGGCGACCTCTACGAGACGCTGGCCCGCCTCGACTCCGAGGGCTGCGCCCGTTACGTCGTCACCGACATCGCCAAGGACGGGACGTTGCAGGGCCCCAACCTGGCACTCCTGCGCGACGTCTGCGCCGCCACCGACAAGCCCGTCGTCGCCTCCGGCGGCGTCTCCTCGCTGGCGGACCTGCGCGCGATCTCCCTCCTCGTGCCGGAAGGCGTCGAGGGCGCGATCGTCGGCAAGGCGCTGTACGCGAAGGAGTTCACCCTGGAAGAGGCGCTCAAGGCGGTCGCCGGATGACGGACTCCGTACGACGGGTCTCCTCGGGCGGCCCCTGGGAGGAGAAGTTCGGCTACTCCCGCGCGGTGCGGCTGCCGAACGGCCTGGTCCTCGTCTCCGGCTGCACCTCCGTGGTCGACGGCCGGATCGCGGGGGGCAGCCCCTACGAGCAGGCCGTCACCTCCTTCCGGGTCGCCTTCGACGCCCTGGAGCAGGTCGGCCTCGGCCGCGCGGACGTGGTCCGCACCCGCATGTACCTCACCCACGCCCGGGACGTCGACGAGGTGGGCCGCGCCCACAAGGAGTTGTTCGACGACGTGCGCCCCGCCGCGTCCATGCTCATCGTGTCCGGCTTCGTCGACCCGGGGCTGGTCGTCGAGGTCGAGGTCGAGGCCTACCGGGACGGTGCGCGATGACTCTCGCCGTACGCGTCATCCCCTGCCTGGACGTCGACAACGGCCGTGTCGTCAAGGGCGTCAACTTCCAGAACCTGCGGGACGCGGGCGACCCCGTCGAGATGGCGAAGCTGTACGACGCCGAGGGCGCCGACGAGCTGACCTTCCTCGACATCACCGCCTCCAGCGGTGACCGGGAGACCACGTACGACGTGGTCCGGCGCACCGCCGAACAGGTCTTCATCCCGCTCACCGTCGGCGGCGGCGTCCGCACCCCCGACGACGTCGACAGACTGCTGCGGGCCGGGGCCGACAAGGTGGGGGTCAACACCGCCGCCATCGCCCGTCCCGACCTCATCCGGGAGATCGCCGAACGCTTCGGGCGCCAGGTGCTCGTGCTGTCCGTCGACGCCCGGCGGACCCCTGAGGGCACCTTCGAGGTGACGACACACGGCGGCCGCCGGGGCACCGGCATCGACGCCGTCGAGTGGGCCCGTCGCGCCGCCGAGCTCGGAGCGGGCGAGATCCTGCTCAACTCGATGGACGCCGACGGCACGAAGGACGGCTACGACACCGAGATGATCAAGGCCGTGCGTGCGCACGTCACCGTCCCCGTCATCGCCTCCGGCGGAGCGGGCCGGCTCGCGGACTTCCCGCCGGCCGTCGACGCGGGCGCCGACGCCGTCCTGGCCGCGTCCGTCTTCCACTTCGGTGACCTGCGGATCTCCGAGGTGAAGGGCACGCTGCGCGAGGCCGGACACCCCGTGCGCTGAGCGCGGGGCACGCGGCGAGTGGTGAAGACCGGCGATCTCGCCGATGTCCGCACCCGGGAGGCACCGCCAGAGTGGCGACCGCCAACGAATGACGGCGGTCACCCCCGCGGTGCCTCCCGGAGCCCTGGACGACGGGCTCCCGGGGGAGCCGCGGTGTGGTTCGCCACAACCGAGAGGACCCCCCTCGTGCAGCAGCACCTCCCCTCCGGCGATGTCTCCCCGCGCCACCGGACGTCGAAGAGCCGCTCCCGCACCGTCAAGGGCGCCCTGGCCGCCGCGGCCTCCACCGCCGGTCTGCTCCTGTCGCTCATCCCCGGCGGGGCCCACGCCGCGGACAACCCCTACGAGCGCGGCCCGGCGCCGAGCCAGTCGAGCATCGAGGCGCTCCGCGGCCCGTACGCCACGTCCCAGACGTCCGTGTCCTCGCTGAGCGTCCGGGGGTTCGGCGGCGGCACGATCTACTACCCGACGTCCACCTCGGACGGCACCTTCGGCGCGATCGCCATCTCACCCGGCTTCACCGCCTACCAGTCGAGCATCGCCTGGCTCGGCCCGCGGCTCGCCTCGCAGGGCTTCGTCGTCTTCACCATCGACACCAACACGACGGTGGACCAGCCCGCCAGCCGTGGCGACCAGCTCCTCGCCGCCCTGGACTACCTGACGCAGCAGAGCTCGGTGCGGAGCCGGATCGACACCTCCCGGCTCGGCGTGATGGGCCACTCCATGGGTGGTGGCGGCACCCTGGAAGCCGCGAAGGACCGGCCGTCGCTCCAGGCGGCGATCCCGCTGACCGGCTGGAACCTGGACACCACCTGGCCCGAGGTGAAGACCCCGACCATGGTCATCGGTGCGGACGGCGACACGATCGCCCCCGTCCTCTCCCACTCCAAGCCGTTCTACAACTCGCTGCCCGGCTCGCTGGACAAGGCGTACCTGGAGCTGCGGGGGGCCACCCACTTCACCCCCAACTCGTCCAACACGACGATCGCCAAGTACAGCATCTCGTGGCTGAAGCGCTTCATCGACAACGACACCCGCTACGAGCAGTTCCTCTGCCCGATCCCGTCCGCGAGCCTCTCCATCGCGGAGTACCGGGGCAACTGCCCGCACAACTCCTGACCCGTGGAGCCCGGGGCCGGACCGCGTACGCGGGTCCGGCCCCGCGGTGCGTCCCGGGCCGGGACCGCCCTCCACCGCGGCGCGGGGAAAGGGACCACCGCGACCACGGGACCGGGGGAGGGGCCACGGGACCGGGAGAGGGGCCACGGGACCGGGGGAGGGGCCACTGTGCCCCGGCACAGCGCCCGGGGCCCCGCGTTGGGAGCCCGCACCGTACCCGGGCAGCCCGCCGGACGGGGCGGACGCGCACCTTCCGGCGTTGTTTACGCGAAAGTAATGTAGGAGCGTGACCCCATCGACGACCGTGCACAGTCCGCTCCGGCTGTACGGCCGCAGCGGTGAACTCGCCATCATCGACAGCCTGTTGAGCCGGCTCGGGGCCGGGGACGGCGGAGCGCTCGTCCTGACCTCGCCACCCGGTCTCGGCCGCACCGCCCTGCTGCGCACGGCGGTCACCGGCCGCCGGGACAGGCGCGACGGGCCCGTCCTGTACGCCGCGGCGGCCCCCGCCGAGCAACAGCTGCCCTACAGCGGACTGCACGCCCTGCTCTGCTCCGCGGCGGGCCCGCTGCCCCTCGCCCCCGACCGGATCCTCGGCTCCGGCATCGCCCCGGGCGGCCTCCTGCGGCTGCTGGAGAAACTCGGCGCCGAACAGCCGCTGCTGGTCTGCGTGGACGACGCGCACGCCTGGGACCCCGACTCCCGGGCGGCGCTCGGCTTCGCCGCCCGCAGGCTCGGAGCCGGCAGCCGGGTCGCCGTGCTGATCGGCGCCGCCGACGAGACCTCCTTCGCCGGACTGCCCGCCCTGCGCCTCGGCCCCCTGGACGACGACGCGGCGGCGGCGCTCCTGGACCGGCTCACCGACGGGACGGGAGAGGTCGACCCCGTCGTGCGCAGCGAACTCCTGCGCGAGGCGGCCGGCAACCCGCGGCTGCTGGCCGGGCTGGCCGGCCGCCTCACCCCCGACCAGCTCGCCGGCCGCACCGTACTGCCGTTCCCGCTGCCCGGAGCCGAGAGCGTCCTCGACGCCCACGCCGCCCACCTGGACGGACTCTCACCGGACACCCACACTCTGCTCCTGCTCGCCGCGGCCGCCGAGGAGCACGAACCGGAGGGCGCGCGTCGAGGCCGCCTTCACCAGCGAGCAGCTCAACCGGCTCGTCGAGGACTCCGGGCAGGCCGGACTGCTGGAGCCCGAGGCGCAGGAAC